>JAEDJB010000086.1 GCA_016296565.1 Oscillospiraceae bacterium | reverse complement strand
ATTAAATTCTGTACCTTTTTCGGGAAAGGCGCTTGACAGCGCCTTTCCCGGATGGTAAAATAACAATCGCGTTCCAAAGACAGCAGGTACTTCGTAAATCCTGCCGAGGATGCAGTCCATAGTTTCTATGATTGCTTCATGTCCTTGTGTCTTTTTGGCGCAAGGACGTTTTTTCTTTGGTTCCCATTCTCTATTTGGAGGTGAAACAACCGTATGCCTAACGCAAAGATTCTCAGCGAGAAGCAGGCAATCGTGGCTTCCCTGACCGAGAAGTTCCAGAATGCCGCCGCCGGCGTCATTGTGGACTATCGCGGCATCACCGTGGCAGAGGACACCGAGCTGCGCGCCAAGATGCGTGAAAACGGCGTGGAGTACTTCGTGGTGAAAAACACGCTGGCCCGCTTCGCCGTGAAGAACGCTGGCCTGGACGAGCTGTGCGATGTCCTGGAAGGCACCACTTCCATCGCCATCTGCGAGGGTGACCCCGTGGCCGCCGCCAAGGTCGTCTCTGAGTTCTCCAAGAAGCTGGCTCCCCAGCAGAAGTTCTTCATCAAGGGCGGCTTCGTGGACGGCAAGGTCATTTCCGTGCCTGAGGTTCAGGCCCTGGCCGATCTGCCCAGCAGAGAAGTCCTTATCGCCACCGTGCTTGGTACTCTTATTGCTCCCATCAGAGGTCTGGCTACCGTTCTGGATGCCAACATCTCTGGTCTGGCCCGCGTCGTGCAGGCCATCGCCGATCAGAAGGGCGAGTAAGCTCCCCCTTTCGGCTTAAACACAAAAAACATTATAATCTAACCATTATTATTGGAGGTACACTACTATGGCAAGCGAGAAGATCACTGCTCTGATCGAAGAAGTTAAGACCCTGACCGTCCTGGAGCTGTCCGAGCTGGTTCACGCTCTGGAAGATGAGTTCGGCGTTTCCGCCGCTGCTCCTGTTGCTGTTGCTGCCGCTGCTGCTCCCGCTGCTGAGGCTGCTGCTGAGAAGACCGAGTTCGACGTCGTGCTGGCAAGCTTCGGCGACGAGAAGATCAAGGTCATCAAGGCTGTCCGCGAGATCACCGGCCTGGGCCTGGCTGACGCCAAGGCTGTCGTTGAGGCTGCTCCTAAGGCCATCAAGGAAGGCGTTTCCAAGGACGAGGCTGAAGAGCTGAAGAAGAAGCTGGAAGAGGTCGGCGCAAAGGTCGAGCTGAAGTAATTTTTCTTCCCTCAAAAAACAAACGAAACAAGCCAACCGGTTTTCCGGTTGGCTTGTTTTTTTGTCCGCGCCTTTTGCAGCGCTTAAATGGGAATGCACCGGATCATCAGCCGGTCGCACACCTGGTCGATGTTGCTCTTGTCCACGCCGCTCCGTTCCATGGTCTGCTTAACCTTGTCAACAGCATTGCGGTTCTTCAGGTCCCGCAGGTCACCCATGATCCCCAGGCGGCGGCCCAGGCGGAAGATATTCTGGGTGTCCTCGGGCAGGTCCAGGAACTGGTCGATCATGGCCAGCATCTTGTCCTTGTCCTGAGGCAGCCGGCCCTTCAGCTCCAGAAGGATGTTCAGGATATGATCGCTGTCCACGAAGCTGGTGATGCCGTGGAGGTTTTCAATGAACAGGCGGATCTCCTGGATGGTCTCAATGTCATTGGGCCGGGTGAGCAGGCCGCTTTCGTAGTCCTCGTACATCTCCAGGTTCTCAGCCAGAGCCATGGAGCGGATGCGGATGAAGTCGGGGTTTACCTGGTTCATCACATCGGCGGTGTCCAGGGCGCTGGCCCGGGCGTATTCCCGGCCGCCCATGCCGGGCATGTAAAACTCGTTGATCTCAATCCCGGCGGCCATGGCCTTGATGCCCGCAGCGATCTGGGTCTTCTTGTCCACGCCCTTCCGCATGAGCTTCAGGATATAGTCGTTGCCCGTCTCCAGGCCGATGTGGAAGCGGTTGAGCCCCAGCTCCCGGTACCGGGTGAGGCGCTCCAGGCTCAGGCGGTTGATGGTGTCCGACCGGGCGTAGGAGGTGATGCGGCGGATGGAGGGGAAGGTCTGATTCAGGTACTCCAGCACCTGGATCATCTCGTCCGGGTTCATGAGGATGCTGTTGGCGTCCTGGAAGAACACCGACTGCATGCCGCTTTGAATCCAGTTGTAGGCCATGTAGCAGGCCTCCTGCTCCCCTTCGGTCTGGGGCTGGCTGGCGGCGGCCCGGCCCTGGAACACGTCCACCCAGTATTTGATGCGGTCGATGTCCTTCATCACGTCCTCCGCGGAACGGGGACTGAAGGGCGTATCCCGGTAAAAGCCGCAGAAGCGGCACTTGTTCCAGCCGCAGCCCCGGTTGATCCGCAGCAGCAGGCTGTAGGCCTCGCTGGGGGGACGGATGGGGCCCAGTTCAAAGCCCTGGTAGCTCTCGTTTTTCTTCAAGGGCGCTCCTCCTTTTGGAACATGGAATGGTTTTTGAGTCCATTATACAGGAACCGCTATGGCCCTGCAAGGCATTTTCCCCCGCCATTTTGCACCAGAAAAGAGGGGCAGACGGGGAAAAAGTTGCCCTCCGGGCAAATTTGCTCTTGTTATTCTTTCGGACAGCGGGTATAATAGTTGCGGAAATTTTTTGTATATAATTTTTCTTTTGATCTTATTTCTGCAAAAATCATTTCTGCTATTTTGACACATATTGGAGGATTGACCATGGCAGGCGTTATTTCCAGAGGCATCCAGGCCCCCATCATCCGCGAGGGCGACGACATCGTGGAGATCGTTGTAAACAGCGTGTACGCATCCGAGAAGGAGGACAACTACACCCTGAAGGACCGCGACATCATTGCCGTGACCGAGTCCGTGGTGGCCCGGGCCCAGGGCAACTATGTGACCGTAGACCAGGTTGCCCAGGATATCCGCAATAAATTCGGCACCAAAAAGCTGGGGCTGGTGTTCCCCATCCTCAGCCGCAACCGCTTCTCCATGTGCCTGAAGGGCATCGCCCGGGCTGTGGACGAGGTGGTCATTCTGTTCAGCTACCCCAACGACGAGGTAGGCAACCCCCTGATGGCCCGCTCCGCTTATGTCAAGCACAAGTACAGCGAGGTGACCTCCTACCAGGAGAAGGACTTCGTGGAGACCTTCGGCTCCCCTGTCCACCCCTTCACCGGCGTGAACTACCTGGACTTCTACCGCCAGGTGATTGAGGGCGAAGGGGCCAAGGCCACCTTCCTCTTCTCCAACGACTGCCGCTACATTGCCACCGCCTGCGATGACATTCTCTGCTGCGACATTCACACCCGGAACGAGACCCGGGACACCCTGAAGGCCATGGGCAAGAACGTCTGCACCCTGGCTGACGTGATGTCCGCCCCCGTGGACGGCAGCGGCTACCACGACCAGTACGGCCTGCTGGGCTCCAACAAGGCCACCGAGGAAAAGCTGAAGCTCTTCCCCCGGAACTGCCAGCCTGTGGTGGACGGCATCCAGGCCCGCATCCTGGCCGACCGGGGCATCCACGTGGAGGCCATGATCTACGGCGACGGCGCCTTCAAGGACCCCGTGGGCGGCATCTGGGAGCTGGCTGACCCCGTGGTCTCCCCCGCTTATACCGCTGGTCTGTCCGGCCGCCCCAACGAGCTGAAGCTCAAGTACCTGGCCGACAACGACTTTGCAGACCTGTCCGGCGAGGAACTGAAGGCCGCCATCCGCAAGGAAATCCAGGCCAAGAACGCCGACCTGGTGGGCGACATGAGCTCCGAGGGCACCACCCCCCGGCAGTACACCGACCTGCTGGGCTCCCTGTGCGACCTGACCTCCGGGTCCGGTGACAAGGGCACCCCCTTCATCGTCATTCAGAACTATTTCAAAAACTACGCCGAATAAGACAGACCAACGCCCGGAACCCCAGGGTTTCGGGCGTTTTTTATTGGGAAAGGAGGATCAGCATGACGTATCAGCAGCCCCTTTTGGTGGTGCGGGATATGGAGCGGTCCCTGGCTTTCTATCAGGAGGTGCTGGGGCTGGAGAAGATTCTGGATTTCGGGGCCAACGTGACTCTCACCGGGGGCATTGCCCTCCAGACCCTGGACAGCTGGAGGGCGTTTCTGGGAACAGAAGAGATCCGCTTCGGCGGAAAGGACGCCGAGCTGTACTTTGTGGAGGAGAACCTGGAGGGCTTTCTGGCAAGGCTGGAGGGAAAACAGGTGGAGTACGCCCACCCCCTGCTGGAGCACCGCTGGGGCCAGCGGGTGGTGCGGCTGCTGGACCCGGACGGCCATGTGCTGGAAATCGCCGAGCCCCTCTCCGCTGTCTGCCGCCGGTTTTTGGACCAGGGCATGACGATAGAGGAAGTCGCTGCGCGGATGGATGTGTCGGCAGAGTATGCCAGAGATCTGGCGGGGATATGATCCCCAGGGCAGCAGACCCTTCATAAAACAAAAAGCTGGGCTTTCCGCGAGGAAAGCCCAGCTTTTTTCAGATTTCTTCTGCCTCTGTGGGGAACTCGTATTCACACAGCCGCTGGAGGATCACGGCGCCCATGGCCCGGGTGGTGACTGTATTGGGGGAGAACTTCCCCTGGGAGCCGTTCAGCAGGCCCAGAGCGGAGCACTGGGCCACGCCCTCTCTGGCCCAGTCGGCGATTTCTGCGCTGTCCGCATAAAGGGACAAGTCCAGGGTCTCCCCTTCCGCGCCCTTCAGCCGGGCGTACCGGGCCAGGGCTACCGCCATCTGCTGGCGGGTCAGGGGACTGTTCACCCCGAAGCGGCCTTCCTCCACTCCCGTCATCACCCCGGTTTCCCTGGCCCAGGCGGCATAGGGAGCGGCGTAGTGATCATTGGGAATATCCTGGAAGCCCGAGGGAGTCTCCCCTGCCTCCACCCCGGACAAACGGCCCAGGATGGTGACGAACATTCCCCGGGTCAGGGGGAACTGGGGCGTGAACTCCCCGTATTCATTGCCGGTCATCAGGCCCTGCTCCATGACAAACTGAATGCTGGGCCAGGCCCAGTGGGTGTCCAGCTTGCTCTCGTCCCAGTAAAGGGCTTTTTCACAGCGGTTCACACCGGTGTTCTTGGCGCTGTAATAGATCTGGCCCGCCTGGGGAGTGATCCCCCGCCGCCAGAACAGATCCTCCAGGGTCACCAGCTGGAAGCCCCGCTCTTCCAGCCTGGTGAGCAGCGCGTCCAGCCCCTGGGCGGTGGATTTGTGGGTCTCGTGGAGAATCACAATATCCCCGTCCTGAAGGACGGAGCCAGTATAGCTCACCAGCCGTTTTGCGTCCTGATACTTCCAGTCCCCGGAGTCCACAGTGCACCAGATCACCGGCACCCCGGCCGCAGCGATCACCCGGCTGTTGAAGCTGCCATAGGGAGGCCGCAGGTAGAACCCGGTTTCCCCGGTGCCCGTAAGCCCGGTGACCTCAGTCAGGGCCTGGGCGGTGGACTGAATCTCCTGGCGGATGAGGGTGTCGCTGCTCTTGGCCAGGTAGGGGTGGTTATAGGTGTGGTTGCCGATCTGGTGGCCCTCCGCCGCCATCCGCTGAACCTGGGCCGCGTAGGTCCGGACCTTGTACCCGTTCATAAAAAAGGTGGCCTTGGCCCCATGAGCCTTCAAAACGTCCAGGATCTGGTCCGAATAGGGGCCCGGGCCGTCGTCAAAGGTGAGGCAGGCCAGCTTCTGCCCCGGCCGGTCATAGGCGGAGGCAGCCAGCGCCCCCGGGGCCAGGCCCACGCAGAGCACCAGAACCAGCAGGACTGCAGCAAATCGTGTCTTCCATCCCTTCATGATGATTCCCTTCTTTCTCTTTCTAGTATGCGTTCTTCCAAAGGAGCTCTTCAGGAAAAGAGTACTCCATCTGCCGGACAAAGTCAATGGAGAATGGGCTCCGCTGCAACGACTCACTTTTTTGTTCGGTTCCAAACAGTTTCGTCAAAATAACCATTGACAAACCGTAGGACCAAAGTTAGAATGTACGGTACCAAACAGTTTGTTTTCAAACAAACCAAAGGAAGTGAATGTTATGTTTCTTCCCGACGATCCGTCGCAGCTGGTGGGTCCCCACATCAAGCACCTGAACCACGCCTTCTCCCGAAAGTTTTCCGAGACGGTGCGAAACCTGGAAGGGGATGACTTCCCCGTGGTCTACGGCCACATTCTGGGCTACCTCTTCTTCCAGAAGGCCAGTGGAAAGGCCGTCTATCAGCGGGACATTGAGGGCGTCTGCCACATCACTCGTTCCTCTGTGACCGGGGTGGTAAAGCTCATGGAAAAAAAGGGCTACATCACCCGCCAGAGCGTGGCCGGGGACGCCCGGCTGAAGGAGCTGGTCCTCACTGAACAGGGCACCGAGGCCTTTCTCCGCACCCGTCAGGCCATGGACCGGCTGGAGGCCCAGGCCACCCGGGGGCTCTCCCCCCAGGAGAAGGCCCAGTTCCTCTCCCTCTGCCGGCGGATCGAAGCCAATCTCAGTGACAAAAAGGAGTGTATCCATGCTGAAAACCATTCTATCCCAGATTAAAGAATTTAAGCGGGACTCCATTTTAACCCCCATTATGATGCTGCTGGAGGTCATCATGGAGATGATCATCCCTCTGCTTATGGCCTCTATCATCGACAAGGGGGTCACTGCCGGGGACCTGGGCCACATCCAGCGCACCGGCGTGCTGATGCTGGTCCTGGCGGTGGTCAGCCTCGTTGTGGGCGTCCTGGGAGCCAAGTTCGGCGCCCGGGCCTCGGCCGGTCTGGCCCGGAACCTGCGCCAGGCCATGTACGAAAACATCCAGACCTTCTCCTTCTCCAACATTGACAAGTTCAGCACCTCCGGTCTCATCACCCGCCTGACCACCGACGTGACCAACGTGCAGAACGCCTACATGATGATCCTGCGGATGTGCACCCGGGCACCCGCCTCCCTGCTGGTGGCCATGGTAATGGCCTTCCTCATCAGCCCCCGCCTGGCCAGCATCTATCTGGTGGCCGTGATCGTGCTGGGCGTGCTTCTCTTCCTCATTATGTCCAAAACCATGGTCCACTTCCGGGAGGTGTTCCACCGGTATGACGACCTGAACGCCAGCATCCAGGAAAACGTCTCCGCCATCCGGGTGGTGAAGGCCTACGTCCGGGAGGATCACGAGAACAGCAAGTTCCGCACTGCCTCCCAGAACATCTACCGGCAGTTCCTCTCTGCGGAAAAGATCCTCTCCTGGACCTTCCCTCTGATGAACTTTACGGTTTACGCCTGCATTCTGCTGATCAGCTGGCTGGGCGCCCACCAAATCGTGAGCAGTTCTCTCACCACCGGCGAGCTCATGAGCCTGCTCACCTACTGCATGAATATCCTCATGAGCCTCATGATGCTCTCCATGATCTTCGTGATGGTCTCCATGAGCATGGCAAGCGTAGAGCGAATCTCCGAGGTCTTAAACGAAAAGCCCGACCTGGTGAACCCCGAAAATCCCATCTCCGACGTTTCCGATGGCTCAGTGGAATTCCGTAACGTGAACTTCTCCTACAAAAAGGATGCCAGCAAGCCGGTGCTCCGGGATATCTCCTTCTCCGTCCGCTCCGGGGAAACCATCGGCATCATCGGCGGCACCGGCAGCGCCAAGACCAGCCTGGTGAACCTGATCAGCCGCCTCTACGACGTGAACGAAGGCCAGGTGCTGGTAGGCGGCCGGGACGTGCGGGAGTACGACATGGAAGCTCTGCGGAACCAGGTCTCCGTGGTTCTCCAGAAAAACGTCCTCTTCTCCGGCACCATCCTGGATAACCTGCGCTGGGGCGACGAGAACGCCACCCCGGAGGAGTGCGTCCGGGCCTGCCAGCTGGCCTGCGCCGACGAGTTCATCCAAAAGATGCCCGAGGGCTACGATACCTACATCGAGCAGGGCGGCACCAACGTCTCCGGCGGCCAGAAGCAGCGGCTGTGCATTGCCCGGGCGCTGCTAAAAAAGCCCAAGGTCCTGATCCTGGACGACTCCACCTCCGCCGTGGACACCGCCACCGACGCCAAGATCCG
>JAEDJB010000085.1 GCA_016296565.1 Oscillospiraceae bacterium | reverse complement strand
GACCAGCTCATGGAGCAGTGGGAGGCCCTCTCCACCGCCATCCAGGCGGAGGAAGGGGAGTAACGCCCCCAAACCAACGGAACACCCAGACCCAATCTGATCTTATCTATCACTGAAATTCAAAAAGGAGAAACGACCATGGCTGAAAACGAAAAGAAGAAGGAAATGACCACCGAAGAAAAAATGCAGGAGCTCTTCGACCTGATGGACGCGAAGGCTGCCGCCGGCGAGCTCAACGAGGTGGAGGATGACCAGGCCTTCCAGAAGGAGATGGAAGAGGAGATCGGCCCCATGAGCGAGTCCGAGACCGCCGCCTTTGAGTACTCCATGATGATGAACCAGTTCGAGGCCATGCTGGCCGACTACGAGCGCCGGGAGGCCGAGGAGAAGAAGGCCGCCAAGCAGGCCGAAAAGGCAGAGAGCAAAGAGGACGCGGCCCCGGAGCAGGACGGCTGAATGCAGGCGCAGCTGACCAAGCTGGCCCTGCGCCTGGAGGAGCTGGAAACCCAGCTGGCCCAGCCGGAGACCTACGCCGACCCGGCTCTTCTGGCTGCCCTCACCCGGGAGCGGAAGGAGCTGGTCCCCCTGGTGGAGATCTTCCGCCAGTACCAGGCTCAGGCCCGGGAGGTGGAAGAGCTCCAGGCCCTTCTGGCCGACCCGGAGTGCCGGGACCTGGCCAAAGAGGAGCTGGACCCGGCCCGGGAGAAGCTGGAGCAGCTGGAGGAAACCCTGAAAGCCCGACTGGTGCCCAAGGACCCCACGGACGACAAGAGCGTCATCCTGGAGATCCGGGCCGGGGTAGGGGGCGAGGAGGCGGCCCTCTTTGCCGCCAGCCTCTACCGGATGTACGCCATGTACGCGGAGCGCCAGGGCTGGCGGCTGGAGCTGGCCGGGGTGAACCAGACCGAGCTGGGGGGCTTTAAGGAGATTTCTGTCCTGGTGGAAGGGACGGGGGTCTACGGCCGCCTGAAGCACGAAAGCGGCGTGCACCGGGTCCAGCGGGTGCCGGAGACCGAGTCCGGCGGCCGGATTCACACCTCCACCTGCACCGTGGCGGTGCTGCCCCAGGTGGAGGAGGCGGAGTTTCACCTGGACCCCGCCGACCTGCGGATCGACACCTTCCGGGCCTCCGGCGCGGGGGGACAGCACATCAACAAGACCGAGTCTGCCATCCGGGTCACCCACATCCCCACGGGGACGGTGGTGGAGTGCCAGGATCAGCGCAGCCAGTACAAGAACAAGGACCGGGCCCTGTCCATCCTCCGGGCCCGGCTGTATGAGCGGGCCGTCCAGGAGCAGGAGGCGGCCATTGCCGGCCAGCGGCGCAGCCAGGTGGGAACTGGGATGCGCAACGAGCGCATCCGCACCTATAACTTCCCCCAGGGCCGGGTCACCGATCACCGGATCGGCCTGACCCTCTACAAGCTGGACGGGGTCATGAACGGGGACCTGGACGAGCTGATGGACGCCCTGGCCCTCCATCAGCAAAGGGAACCAAGCAAAGGAGAAACCGAATCATGAAAGGCATACTGAACACCATTCGATACACCATGGACACCGTGGAGGACGCCGCCGCCCGGATGAAGAAGGGGGCCATGGTGGCCGTGCCCACCGAAACCGTCTACGGCCTGGCCGTCCACGCCGAGGACAACGCCGCCGTCCGGGCGGTGTATGTAACCAAAGTGCGGGACATGTCCAAGCCCCTGAGCATCCTGGTCACCGGCATGGACATGGTGGAGACCTACGCCCAGAACATCCCCCAGGCAGCCTACAAGCTGGCGGAGACCTACTGGCCCGGCCCTCTCACCATGATTCTGGAGAGCAGCGGCAATGTGGCCTCCATGGTCACCGCCGACGGGGACACCCTGGGGGTCCGCTGCCCGGACCACCCCATGACCCAGGCCCTCATCCAGGCCCTGGGGGCTCCTCTGGCCGCCCCCTCCGCCAATCCCGAGGGCCAGCCCGCCCCTAAGACCGCCCAGGAGGTGCTGGACTATTTCGACGGCCACATTGAGGGCATCCTGGACGGCGGTCCCTGCGCCGTGGGCGTGGAGTCCACCATTGTGGACCTCACCGGCGAGGAACCCCGGATCCTTCGGGAGGGAGGCATCCCCGCCCAGGAAATCCTGGATTTTTTAAAGGGGTTGGACTAAGATGAAGGTAATCGGCATCACCGGCCCCACGGGAGCCGGAAAGACCACGGCGTTAAACGCCCTCCGGGACTTAGGCGGCTGCATCATTGACGCGGACGCGGTCTACCACGACCTGACCGTGTCCAGCGCCCCCATGCGGGCGGAGCTCACCGCCCGGTTCGGGGAGGTGTACCAGGGGAACGTCCTGGACCGGAAAAAGCTGGGGAGCATCGTCTTTCAGGACCCGGAGGCCCTGGCGGATCTCAACGCCATTACCCACAAGTACGTAGACCAGGAGACCGGCCGCCGCATCGCCCAGGCCCGGGCGGAGGGCCGCCCCGCCGCGGCCATCGACGCCATCGCCCTGGTGGACAGCTCCCTGTCCGCCTACTGCGACTGCACCGTGGCCATCACCGCCCCGGAGGAGCTGCGGGTGAAGCGGATCATGGCCCGGGAGGGGATTTCCGAGGCGTACGCCCGGATGCGGGTGGCCGCCCAGAAGCCCAGCGCCTGGTTCCAGGAGCACTGCGACTACACCCTGGAGAGCACGGAGAGGGATACCGTAGAGAGTTTTTCCCAGCGGGCCCAGACGCTCTTCCGGGAGATTATAAAGGAGAACTGACATGGACAAGAACACACAGACAGAGGCCCAGCAGAAAAAGAAGGCCCTGTTTTTCCAGCCCACCAACGGCTACGACCGTCTGGCGGAGGGGGAGGAGGCCCTGATCCAGGCCTACTGCCAGGGCTACAAGACCTTCCTGGACGAGGGCAAGACCGAGCGGGAGTGCGTGAGCTACGCCATCGGCCTGGCAGAGGCTGCCGGGTTCCGCCCCCTGGTCCGGGGGGAGAAGCTCCAGCCCGGGGACAAGGTGTACCGGAACAACCGGGGCAAGTCCCTGATGCTGGCGGTGATCGGCCAGAAGTCCCTGGGGGAGGGCGCGGTCATCGGCGCTGCCCACATTGACTCCCCCCGCCTGGACTTAAAGCAGAACCCCCTCTATGAGGACAAGGAGATGGCCTACCTGAAAACCCACTACTACGGGGGCATCAAGAAGTACCAGTGGACCACCATCCCCCTGGCCCTCCACGGGGTGGTGATCCTTCGGGACGGCACCTCCGTCACCGTGCGCATCGGCGAGGACCCGGGAGACCCCCAGTTCACCGTGGGGGACCTGCTGCCCCACCTGGCCGGGGACCAGGCCAAGAAAACCATGGGAGACATCGTCTCCGCCGAGCAGCTCAACGTGTTCATCGGCAGCCGCCCTTACTCCAAGGAGGAGGGCAGCGACCGGGTGAAGCTGGGCATTCTCTCTATTTTGCAGGAAAAGTACGGCATGGTGGAGGAGGACTTCCTCTCCGCCGAGCTCATGGCCGTCCCCGCCGCCAAGGCGGTGGATATCGGCCTGGACCGGTCGGTGATCGGGGCCTACGGCCAGGACGACCGGGTGTGCGCCTACGCCTGCCTCCACGCCCTGCTGGAGCTGGAGAGCGCTCCCGAGAAAACCGCCGTGTGCGTGCTGGCGGATAAAGAGGAGATCGGCTCCGAGGGGGTCTCCGGCATGCAGTCGGCAGCCTTTGACACCTTCATGAGCGACCTGTGCGACAGCCAGGACGTGCCCCTGAAGGCCTGCTATGAGTCCGCTTTCTGCCTGTCCGCCGACGTAAGCGCCGCCTACGACCCCAACTTCGCCGAGGCCTACGAGGTGCGCAACAGCGCCTTCTTAAACTACGGCGTGTGCATCAGCAAGTACACCGGGGCCCGGGGCAAGTCCGGGGCCTCCGACGCCTCCGCCGAGCTGGTGGGCAAGGTCCGCCGGGTCTTTGCGGAGAACCAGGTGGTCTGGCAGCTGGCGGAGCTGGGCAAGACCGACCAGGGGGGCGGCGGCACCGTGGCCTGCTACATGGCCAACCGGAACATCGACACCATCGACGCCGGGGTACCCGTCCTGTCCATGCACGCCCCCTTCGAGACCACTGCCAAGCTGGACTGCTACATGACCTACAAGGCCATGAAGGCCCTGTACATCGACGGATAAGGAGGAACAATCGCTGTGGGTTTTCTCTCGTCTGTCTTTCTGGGACTGGTCCAGGGGATTGCGGAGTTTCTCCCCATCTCCAGCTCGGGCCACCTGTCCCTGTTTCAGCACTTCTTCGGTCTCACCGAGGCGGGGCTGTTCTTTGACGTGCTCCTGCACCTGGGCACCCTCATCGCCATCTTTGTCTACTACTGGAAGGACATAGTCAACCTGGTCAAGGCCTTCATCCGCCTGGTGGCGGGCCTCTTCTCCAAAAAGAAGAAGGAAGACAAAAAGGGCCGCAAGGACCCGGGCGCCCGGATGATCCTGATGCTCATCGTTGCCACCCTGCCCCTGATTGTGGTTCTGCCCATCAAGGACAAGGTGGAGAGCCTTTACAGCAACACCATCTTCGTGGGCTTTGCCCTCATCGTCACCGGCTGCATCCTCTTCTTCTCGGATCGGATGGCCAAGGGGAAGAAGACCGTCCGCTCCGCCACCCTGCTGGACGCTTTGCTGGTGGGCGTGGGACAGGCCCTGGCGGTGGTTCCCGGTCTGTCCCGGTCGGGCACCACCATCTCCGCCGGTATGCTCCGGGGCTTTTCCCGGAAGTTTGCCGTGCGCTTTTCCTTCCTGCTGTCCATCCCCGCGGTGCTGGGAGCCAACATCATCAGCATCGGCGACGCGGTGGCGGCGGGAATTGACACCTCTCTCCTGCCGGCCTACATCGCCGGCACCGTGGTGGCCGCCGTCTCCGGCTACTTTGCCATCCGCCTGGTGAACCTGCTGGCGGACAAGGGCAAGTTCGGGAACTTTGCCTACTACTGCTGGGGCATCGGCGCAGCGGCGGTGATCGCCACCTTAATCTTCCATTAATGCCCGCAAGGAGGGACCCTATGGCATCCACCCAAAAGAAAACTACATCCGCCAAAACCTCCGCCGCCAAGAGCAAGCCGGCGGAGAAAAAACCGGCCGGGAAGAAGGAGCCGAAGAATCCCCTCCCGGTCTACCGGCCCAGCCCGGTGGCCCGGGGAGTGGGCGCTGCCGTGTGCCTGTTTCTGGCCATCCTGCTGGCCCTGGGGATGTTCGGCATCCACGCCGTGGTGGTGGACTTCCTGTGCGACGGGATCAAGGGCCTGGTGGGCTTCGGGTTCTACCTGACCCCCTTTGCCCTTGTTGTGGCGGCGGTGTTCCTGCTGGCCAAGCGGGAAAAGTCCGTCCAGGGCCGGCTCTGGTGCCTGGGCCTTCTGGTCCTGGTGCTGGGGGCCTTCCTCCACCTGCTTTTCTCCCCCTACACCTATGACATGGGCCTGTCCACCTTCTCCTCCCTGTGGCGGGACGGGCAGAAGCTGTTCAGCGGCGGGGTGCTGGGGGGCTTTCTCGCCGTCTCCTTCCGCACCTGGTTCAGCGGCATCGGGGCGGGGCTCCTCTTCATCCTGGCCGCCCTGGCTTTGCTTGCGGGGGTGTTCCATGTGACCCCCGCCGCCTTCCTGGGCTGGACGCGCCGCCGCCGGGAGCGGAGACGGGAGGAAGAGGAGGAATACGAGGAGGACGAGGACGATTACTACGATCTGCCCCCCGTCCAGCCAGAGCCCCGGCCGGAGCCGGAGCCCTTCTGGTCCTCCTTCCTGCCCCGCCGGGGGAAGAAGCGGGCCCCGGACCTGCCTCTGGACGACGTGACCCCGGAAAAGGAGAAAACGCCCCCCGCCAAAGAATCTCCCAAAGAATCTCTCAAGGAATCTCCCAGGGAAGCAACCCGGGAGGAGAAGGCTGCCGGAACCCTGAAGGGGAGCAAGACCCCCTTCTTTAACCGCAAGAGCCGGGTTCCCTCCCCGGACCAGGTGCTGGACGAGCTGGCTCAGGAGGAACCCGCTCCCGCTGCCGCCCCCGTGACCCCGGCGGAGAACGCCCCGGTCTGGCAGGAGGTGGGGGAGAAGGAGCCCACCCGTGCCCAGCGGAAGGAGGCCATCCGCCAGGAGAGCCAGGCGGTGGCCCAGACCATTGAACAGAACCTGGAGACCCAGGAGAAGCCCTATGTGTTCCCGCCCCTGGACCTGCTCACGCCCCCCAGCGGGGAGACCGCCCAGGCCGCCCAGGAGGAGCTTCAGGGAACCCTGGACCGGCTGTCCGGGGTGCTCACCTCCTTCGGCATCGACGGCCGGGTCACCGGCGCGGTGCAGGGGCCTTCCGTCACCCGGTATGAGGTGGCCCTGGAGCAGGGGGTGCGGCTGAACAAGCTTACCAACCTGTCCGACGACGTGGCCCTGGCCCTGGGCGTGTCCAACGTGCGCATCGCCCCGGTGCCCGGGAAGATCTCCGTGGTGGGGGTGGAGGTGCCCAACCGGGTGGTGACCCCCGTCTCCATCCGGGAGGTGCTGGAGAGCCAAGACTTCCGCCGGCACAAGTCCTCCACCGCCTTCTCCGTGGGCAAGAACATCAGCGGAAATTACATTGTGGGGGACTGCGCCAAGCTCCCCCACATGCTCATCGCCGGTACCACCGGCTCCGGCAAGTCCGTGTGCATCAACTCCATTATCGTGAGCATGCTCTACAAGTCCACACCCCAGGAGCTGCGGCTCATTATGGTGGACCCCAAAATGGTGGAGCTGGGGGGTTATAACGGCATTCCCCATCTGCTCATTCCCGTGGTCACCGACCCCAAGAAGGCCGCCGGCGCCCTCCAGTGGGCGGTGACGGAGATGATGAAGCGCTACCGCCTCTTCGCCGAGGCGGGGGTGCGGGAGCTGAGCTCCTACAACCAGTGGGCGGAGAAGCAGGAGCACGCGGAGCCTCTGCCCAAGGTGGTCATCGTCATCGACGAGCTGGCCGACCTGATGCTGGTGGCCGCCAAGGAGGTGGAGGAGTCCATCTGCCGGGTGGCCCAGATGGGCCGCGCCTCGGGGATGCACCTGGTGATCGCCACCCAGCGGCCCTCCGCCGACGTGATCACCGGCCTTATGAAGGCCAACATCCCCTCCCGCATCGCCTTCGCGGTGGCCTCCTCCCTGGAGTCCCGGATCATCCTGGACACCACCGGGGCGGAGAAGCTGGTGGGCAAGGGGGATATGCTGTGGTTCCCTCTGGGAGCCGGCAAACCCCAGCGGGTCCAGGGCTGCTTCATTTCTGATGAAGAAGTGGCCGCCGTGGTGGACAGCGTGAAGCAGAACAGCACCGCGGACTACGACGACGCGGTGATGGAGCAGATCGAGCAGCACGTCAGCGAGTCGGAGAAGAAGGGCAAGGGCTCCTCCGGCGGCTACCCCGGCGGGGAGCCTGCCGAGGAGCAGGACGAGCTCTTCGATGCCGCCGTGGACGTGATCCTGGAGCTGGGACAGGCTTCCGTGTCCATGCTCCAGCGGCGGCTGAAGCTGGGCTATGCCCGGGCCGCCCGGCTGGTGGACCAGATGGAGCAGCAGGGCATCGTGGGCCCCTTCGAGGGCTCCAAGCCCCGGCAGCTGCTCATCACCAAGGAGCAGTGGATTCAGATGAAGGAGGGGGGAGAGGAACCTCCCGCCCCGCCTGAAGCCCCCCCTCCCGTGGAGGAAGAGATCCTGACCTTCGACCCCATCCCCCAGAGCTACGAAGAAGAATAAGCAAAAGCCTCCCTGGTCAAAGGGAGGCTTTTCTTCTGTCTGGACCCTGCAAAAACAACCCACCCTTGTTGTGGCGGCGAACCTGTGAAAACAACCCACCCTGTAGGGGCGGCTATCAGCCGCCCGCAAACGTCCGGGCCATCGCAGCCTTTCCCGGGCGGATGCTATCCGCCCCTACGAACCAACGCGGAGGATTCCACAACCCCCCTTGGCTCCCCCTCTGGGGGAGCTGGCAGCGAAGCTGACTGAGAGGGCGCACGCCTGCCTGGAGGGTCCCTCCACCCAAAGGCTTGCTCCCGCCCCCCGCCGAATGACCAAAACTTTTTTCCGGAAAGCAATCTTTCTCATTGAAGATACCCAAGGCAACTGGTATAATAATGAAAATAAGTAGAATCCCGCCGCCTGCTCCCATCGGAAAATGAGGTCTGTGATGTGTTTCGATGACCCGATTTACTTA
>JAEDJB010000084.1 GCA_016296565.1 Oscillospiraceae bacterium | reverse complement strand
CCCCGCACCTACCATGAAACGGAAGACAGAAAGAAAGGACGAGCATCATGGCAGACGCAAAAAAGAAAGCAAAAGGTTTTATCGCTGAATTCAAGGAATTCATCAGCCGGGGCAACGTGATGGATATGGCCGTCGGCGTGATCATCGCCACCGCCTTCGGCAAAATCACCACATCCCTGGTCAACGACGTGGTCATGCCCGCCATCGGCTATTTCCTGGGGGGCACCGACCTGACCCAGCTGAACATCGTTCTCCAGCCTGAGGTTCTGGACGAGGCCGGCGAGGTAGTCACCGCCGCCGTCACCATCGGCATTGGCACCTTCCTGTCCACCATCATCGACTTTATCCTGGTGGCCCTGGTGGTCTTTATCGTCATCAAGGTGATGAACTCCGCCAAGACCAAGATGGAAGCTCTCCGGAAGAAGGAAGAGGAGGCTGCTGCCGAGGCCGCGCCTCCGGAGCCCTCCGCCGAGGAAAAGCTCCTCATGGAGATCCGCGACCTGCTGAAGGAGCAGAAGTAAAAGGAGCCCCTTATGGAACCCGAGAAGCGTTTGGAAGAAGAACAGGTCCCGGCGGAGGAGACGCCGGAGATCAAGCCCCCGGAGAAAAAGACAAGCCCCCTCACCCGGGCCCTGGCCTGGGTGGGGGTGGCCCTTGTGGTCGCCCTGACGTTGGGATACTTCTATGTGTTTTACTCCGGCCAGATCATCAACTGGTGAGGTAAGCCTATGACAGACGAACTGAAAGAAACCCTCCGGACCGGGCTGACCCGATTGGGTCTCTCCCCCGCGCCGGAGGCGGTGGATAAGCTGGCCCTCTACTGCGACCGGCTGCTGGAAAAGAACCAGGTGATGAACCTCACCGCCATCACCGACCCGGCGGAGGTAATCTCCCGCCACTTCCTGGACAGCGCGGCCCTGTTGCCCTCTAAAGCGCTGACAGGGAAAAAGGTCATCGACGTGGGCACCGGGGCGGGCTTTCCCGGCCTGGTGCTGCGGATTCTGGACCCCACCATCCAGCTGACCCTGCTGGACAGCCTGGGCAAGCGGGTGGACTGGTTAACGGAGCTCTGCCAGGAGCTGGATCTGCCCGATGTGGTCCTCATCAAGGGCCGGGCGGAGGAGCTTTCCCTTCAGAAGGAGCACCGGGACCGGTACGACGCGGCGGTGTCCCGGGCGGTGGCCGCCATGCCCATGCTGGCGGAGCTCTGCCTGCCCTATGTCCGCCCCGGCGGCCTGTTCATGGCCATGAAGAGCAACAAGACCGACGAGGAGATCGAGGCGGCGGAGCCCATCATCCAAACCCTGGGGGGCGAGCCCCCCTTCGTGATGGACTACCGGCTGCCGGACAGCGAGGTTTACCACCGCATCGTCACCGTCTCCAAGAGCCGGCCCACCCCCAAAGGGTATCCGCGGAAATGGACTAAGATCAAAGAGGCAAAAATTTAGTATCTTTGCACAAAAACGGTTGCAAAATCTATGAAATTATGCTAAGATGGAGCAGAAGTTTCAGGAGGAATGGCAGTGGGCACGGTTATCGTCATTACATCCGGAAAAGGCGGCACGGGAAAGACCTCCCTGGCCGGCGGTGTGGGCTCGGCTTTGGCCCTTCAGGGTAAGCGGGTGCTGTGCATCGACGGCGACGTGGGTCTGCGGAACCTGGATATTACCCTGGGCATGACCGACGCCGCGCTGATGGATTTCAGTGACGTGATTTCCGGCCGGTGTGAGCTGGACCGGGCTGTTGCCCCCCACCCGACTGTATCAAACCTGTATCTTCTCACCGCACCCCTGACTCTGCCGGAGGATTTTCCCGGTGAAAGCGGCTTTCATGCCCTGCTGGAGCAGGCCCGGGCGAGCTATGATTTCATTCTCATTGACTCCCCCGCCGGCCTGGGTCCCGGGTTCCGCATGGCGGTTTCCGGCGCAGATCGGGCCATTGTGGTGGCGGTGAGCGACCCCTCTTCCCTGCGGGATGCCCAGCGGGTGGTGACCCAGCTGAGCAATCTGCCCACGGTCCACCTGGTGGTCAACCGGGTGAAGCGGCGTCTGCTGCGCCGTTTGGGCACCACCATCGACGACGCCATGGACACCGCCGGCCTGCCTCTTCTGGGGCTGGTGCCGGAGGACCCTCAGGTGCTCCTGGCGGCAAGCAGCGGCCGGGCCCTGATGCAGACCTCCCAGCGGGGGGCTGCCCAGGCCTTTGGGAACATTGCCCGGCGGCTGGCGGGAGAGACGGTCCCTCTCATGAAGATATGGTAAGGAGAACAGCCTGGCGGACCTTCCTCATATTTTAGTTCAGCGGACCACCCCTCCGGGTGGAACCCAGGAAAGGATGAGCCTGAATGAATATTGCTTTGATGAGTCATGACCACAAGAAAGAGCTGATGGTCCAGTTCTGTATCGCTTACTGCGGCATTCTGTCCAAGCATACCGTCTGCGCCACCAACACCACCGGCCGACTCGTTGCAGAAGCCACCGGCTTACCCGTCCGCCTCTTCCTGTCCCACGCCCACGGAGGCAGCCAGCAGATTGGCGCACGGATCGCCTACAACGAGATTGACATGGTTCTGTTCTTCTCCGATCCCCAGTCCAGCGATCTGGACCCGGATCTGAAGTACATCAACCAGATGTGTGACCAGTATAACATCCCCTTCGCCACCAACGCCGCCACCGCGGAGATCCTGATCCACGGCCTGGAGCGGGGCGACCTGGACTGGAGAGAGATCATCAATCCCGCCATTAAGCCTGTCACCGTGTAAAAACTGCGATACTGTAACAGAAATGCGTCCTCGTTCCGGCAATCAGGGACGAAGACGCATTTTTTCAAGGGTTGACGCGGATGCTCTTGGCTCCCCCTCTGGGGGAGCTGTCAGCGCGCAGCGCTGACTGAGAGGGCAGATCGCTGCCGGTGCAGGATCACGCTTCGTGTGCCCTTTACCAAGTCGCCCTCTCCGTCTTCGCCTTTCGGCGAATCCACCTCTCCCAGAGGGAGAGGCAAGAAGGTTTGCAGAAACCCTCCCCACAACCGAAAACCACAAGAAAGCGAGGTCCTACCTATGGATCGCATCAAACCCCGGACCCTGTCCGGTTTTATGGAACTGCTCCCTGCCCCTCAGGCCCAGTTTGAGGGGATGCTGGAGCGCCTGCGCAAGACCTACTCCCTCTACGGCTTCACCCCCCTGGACACCCCCGTCATCGAGTCGGCGGAAATCCTGCTGGCCAAGGGCGGCGGGGAGACGGAGAAGCAGATCTACCGCTTCACCAAGGGGGACAGCGACCTGGCCCTGCGGTTCGATCTCACCGTGCCCCTGGCCAAGTACGTGGCCCTGCACTACAATGACCTGACCTTCCCCTTCCGCCGGTACCAGATCGGCAAGGTCTACCGGGGAGAGCGGGCCCAGCGGGGCCGGTTCCGGGAGTTCTACCAGTGCGACATCGACGTCATCGGCGACGGCAAGCTGGATATCTCCAACGAGGCGGAAATCCCCGCCATCATCTACAACGCCTTTACCTCCATGGGCCTGGAGCGGTTCAAAATCCGGGTGAACAACCGGAAGATCCTCACCGGGTTCTACGACATGCAGGGCCTGGGCGACCAGGCCGCCGACATTATGCGCACCGTGGACAAGCTGGACAAGATCGGTTCCGAAAAGGTCCGGGACCTGCTGATTGAATCCGGGGTGTCCGAGGCTGCCGCCGGGGAAATTCTGAGCTTCATCGCCATCACCGGCTCCAACGGGGAAGTCCTCCAGGCCCTGGAGGGCTACCGGGGCCGGAACGAGACCTTCGACCAGGGCCTGGACGAGCTGGGGACCGTGGTGAAGTACCTGTCCGCCTTCGGGGTGCCCGAGGACCACTTTGCTGTGGACCTGACCATCGCCCGGGGCCTGGACTACTACACCGGCACCGTCTACGAAACCGTCATGCTGGACCACCCGGAGATCGGCTCCATCTGCTCCGGCGGCCGGTACGACAACCTGGCGGAATACTATACCGATAAAAAACTTCCCGGCGTGGGCATTTCCATCGGCCTCACCCGGCTGTTCTACGTGCTGGGCGAGCAGGGCTACCTGAACCCCGACCAGAACACCGCCCCCGCCGATGTGCTCATTCTCCCCATGACCGAGGACCTCTCCCCTGCCATCGCCTTTGCCACCCAGCTGCGGAACCAGGGGGTCCGGGCCCAGGTGTACGGAGAGCAGAAGAAGTTCAAGGCCAAGATGACCTACGCCGACAAGCTGAAGATCCCCTATGTGGTCTTTCTGGGCGAGGACGAAATCAGCCGGGGCGTGGTGAAGGTCAAGGAGATGGCCACCGGCCAGCAGCGTGAGCTGACCCCGGAGGCAGCCGCCACCGACATTGCCACCGACCTGGAGGAGCTGAAGTGGCAGCCCCCCATCCGGGAGGATAAGGCATGAGTATCCGGAAAGTGATTGTGGGCCTTCTCTTCATCCTGGTGGCGGTGGCCCTGGTGCTGCTGCTGCCCCGGGATCTGGACTGGGCCCTGGGAGAGAACTATGACGTCTCCAAAATTCAGGACATCCAGGTCCGGCTGGACCCGGTGGACGGGGGAGAGTCCCTCTCCTGCACCCTGAACAAGGGGGAGGACGCCTATGTAAAGACCCTGACCCTGATCCAGAAGCCCTCCTACTCCCGCACCTTCTCCAAGGAGGAGGAAGGGGGACTGGACTATCTGGTGACCCTCACCCTGTCCAACAGCGTCAAGTCCTGGGACGTGGTGCTGGACGGGGGCAAGCAGGTGGCTCTGGGCGCCCAGGACAACGCCAAGCTGAAAACCTGCCAGATCTCCGGCGGCCAGGAAACCCAGCAGGAGATTCTGGACTACCTGCTCACCCAGGCCTCCTGACCTGAGGAAAGGAGATTGCCATGAACGTAAGAACCAAGCGGATCATCGCTGTGTTCGAGCTGGCCATTGTGATCGCCCTGATCGTGTGGGCCCTGTGCCCCCGGTCCATCGACCAGGCCCTGGGGGGCAGCTTTGACCAGGAACAGGTCACCCAGGTCCAGGCAGTGCTGACCAAGGACGGAGAGTCCCGGGATATCTTCCTTTCCCCGGACGACCCGGCCTATGAGCAGCTTATGACCTTGCTGTCCTCCCAGAAGTATGTTCCCATCTATCTGGACAAGGACACCCGGTACGTTACCCTGGAGTATGATGTGATTCTGGCCTTCGGACAAGAGGGGGCAGACCACACCATGCACTTCTCCGGGGACGACCCCATCTGGTTTACCGGCAGCGACGTGCGGGACCGTTCCTTCCGCACCTCCGGCGGGGAAGCCTTCCAGCAGGAGATTCTGGATTTCCTCCTGGCCCAGGAATCTGCGCGCGCCTCTTGACGGAGCCTTCCGCCCGGCGTTATCCTAGTGAAAAGGAGAAACCGCAATGAACCCGAAAGTCAAAATGCTTGTTTATATTATCATCCTGGGCGCGGCGCTGCTGGCGTTCCGGGCGTGCACGGGTCAGTGACCCGATCCCCTGCTTTTTACCCCGAATCAATTTACATTGGAGTGAACAACCATGGATAATTTACAGAACTTCCGCCGCACCGATTACTGCGGCACCTTCCGGGCTGAAAACATCGGCCAGGAGATTTCCGTCTGCGGCTGGGTCCAGCGCCAGCGGAACCTGGGCGGCCTGATCTTCGTGGACCTGCGGGACCGCACCGGCCTCATCCAGCTGTCCTTTGACGACAGCACCCCCAAAGAGATCTTTGAGAAGGCGGCCTCCCTCCGCAGCGAGTACGTCATCGCCGCCACCGGCGTGGTCCGGGAGCGGGAGTCCAAGAACCCCGACATGCCCACCGGCGACATTGAGGTAAAGGTCACCGAGCTGCGCCTGCTGGCCAAGGCGGAGACCCCGCCCTTCGAGATCGTGGAGAACTCCGATGTGAAGGACGCCGTCCGGCTGAAATACCGCTACCTGGACCTGCGCCGCCCGGACATGCAGCGCACCATTGCCCTGCGCCACAAGATCGTGAAGATCTGCCGGGACTACTTCGACGAGAACGGCTTCCTGGAGATCGAGACCCCCATCCTCACCAAGTCCACCCCCGAAGGGGCCCGGGACTACCTGGTGCCCTCCCGGGTGCACGCCGGCAAGTTCTATGCCCTGCCCCAGTCCCCCCAGCAGTACAAGCAGCTGCTGATGCTCTCCGGCTTTGACCGGTACTTCCAGATCGCCCGCTGCTTCCGGGACGAGGACCTGCGGGCCGACCGTCAGCCCGAGTTCACCCAGATCGACCTGGAGATGTCCTTCCTGGACGAGGAGCAGATCCAGACCATTCAGGAGGGCTTCCTGAAGCGGGTCTTTAAGGAGATTCTGGACGTGGACGTGCAGACTCCCTTCCTGCGGATGCCCTACCGGGAGGCCATGGACCGGTTCGGCTCCGACAAGCCCGACCTGCGGTTCGGCTTTGAGATCAAGGACATTTCCGATATTGTGAAGGACTGCGGCTTCGGGGTGTTCTCCAGCGCGGTCCAGGGCGGCGGCTCCGTGCGTCTCATCAACGTAGACGGCCACGCCAAGGACTTCCCCCGGAAGAAGATCGACAAGCTGGGCGACTTCGTCAAGACCTACAAGGCCAAGGGTCTGGCCTGGGCCAGAATGGTGGACGGCAAGGTGACCTCCTCCTACCAGAAGTTCTTGACTGAGGAAGAGAATGCCGCCATCATCGAGCGTGCAGGTGCCAAGGACGGCGACCTGATCCTCATCGTCGGCGACGTGAAGGACGAGGTGGTCTTTGCCTCCCTGGGCGCGCTGCGTATTGAGTGCGCCAAGCAGCTGGACATCCTGGACCCCATGGATTTCAAGTTCCTGTGGGTCACCGAGTTCCCCATGTTCGAGTGGTCCGAGGAGGAGGGCCGGTACCAGGCCATGCACCACCCCTTCACCGCGCCCATGATCGAGGACGAGGACAAGATGCTCACCGACAAGGCCAACTGCCGTGCCCGGGCCTATGACATTGTCCTGAACGGCACTGAGCTGGGCGGCGGCTCCATCCGAATCAACACCCCCGAGATGCAGGAAAAGGCCTTCCAGGCCCTGGGCATCTCCGACGAGGACATCCAGGAGCGGTTCGGCCACCTGGTGAACGCCTTCAAGTACGGCGCACCTCCCCACGGCGGCCTGGCCTACGGCCTGGACCGTCTGGTGATGCTCATGACCGGCGCGTCCTCCATCCGGGACGTGATCGCCTTCCCCAAGGTCCAGAACGCCTCCGACCTGATGATGAACTGCCCCGACGTGGTGGATCAGAAGCAGCTGGACGATCTGGCGATTGCGGTGACTCGTGTGGAGGAAGAGCCTGCCGAGGAGTAAAACGGGGGAAGCTTCTGATCCACCACACCAAGCGTTTTGCCAGGGGCAAAACCTTGCCGCAGGCGGAATTCATTTCCGCCGAGGAAGTAAAATTTCATTTGGGGTTCCCGCGCGGCTGGCCGCGTGGGGGCGGATCAGAAGCAGCTGGACGACCTGGCGATTGCTGTGACCAGAGTGGAGGAAGAGCCTGCCGAGGAGTAAAACGGGAGAAGCTTCTGATCCACCACACCAAGCGTTTTGCCAGGGGCAAAACCTTGCCGCAGGCGGAATTCATTTCCGCCGAGGAAGTAAAATTTCATTTGGGGTTCCCGCGCGGCTGGCCGCGTGGGGGCGGATCAGAAGCAGCTGGACGACCTGGCGATTGCTGTGACCAGAGTGGAGGAGACCCCCGCGGAAGAAGAATAATTCCACACCCTGTGGATAAAAACAGGAGCGCCTTTCGGCGCTCCTGTTTTACATTTAACGTTCCAGGGCCGCAAAAAATGCCTCCCCTTGAAAGGGGAGGGGGACCGCGGAGCGGTGGAGAGGTGTCGCCTGGGAGGAGCAATCGGGAGCGGTACGACAGAACCAGGGGGAGATTTTGTCCACCGCTCTGCCTTGTCAGCGCGCCCGAGGGAAAATTCTCAGGGGATCACCTCTCAGTCCCTTCGGGACAGCTCCTCTCACCAGGGGAGCCATGAAGGCTGAGAAACCCTCCGCGTTGGTTATAGGGTACTAGCCCACTGAAGACGCGCCCAGCTGGTGGGCGCGCTTGAAGTACGGCGGAGCAAGAGATAAGCGGCAGCCCCACCCAAAGACCCAAAAGTACCGCCTTCCACCCCCGCAAAAACCAGAGAACAGGGGCCCCGCCGGAGGCGAACAGGGGCCCCGTCGGAGGCGAACAGGGGCCCCGTCGGAGGCGAAACAGGGGCCCCGTCGGAGGCGAACCCTCTTGAGAATTTGATGGGCTCCGTGCT
>JAEDJB010000083.1 GCA_016296565.1 Oscillospiraceae bacterium | reverse complement strand
CACATCCGCCAGGCGGAGCCTCAGGCGGAGATCCGCACCTTCGCCAGCCAGGAGGACCTGGCCCGCTGGCTGGAGGCGGGGGGAGCAGCCGGGGAGCGCCGCCCCCGGCTGCGGGTGCAGACCTTCGGCAACTTTGAGGTCTTTTACGACGGCCGGCCCGTCCGCTTCAGACGCAGCCGCACCAAGGAGCTCTTCGCCTATCTCATCGACCGCCGGGGGGCGGGCAGCACCATGGGGGAGCTGATCTCCGTTCTCTGGGAGGGCCGGCCGGACACGGACAGCGTCCGCAGCCAGCTGCGCAGCCTCATCACCGACCTGCGCACCACCCTCCGCCGGCTGGGGGAGGAGGCCATCATCATCAAGCAGCGGGACATGATCGCCGTAGACCCCAACCGGGTGGACTGCGACTACTACCGCTGTCTGGCCGGAGACCCGGCGGCGGTGAACGCCTTCCGGGGGGAGTATATGAGCAACTACTCCTGGGCGGAGACTACCCTGGGCGCCCTGGAGCAGGGGATCTGACGGGCGGCTGTTGACGCTGCCCGTCTTTTTGTCCGCGAAATGGGGACAATTGAGAAAAGATTTAACAAAAAATTAACTTGCGGATGGTTTTTCATTTTACATATCCCAGCTAAACTGAAGGTAAAGAAAAGGTTAAGACCAGGAAAAGGAGGGAGTCCCCATGGAAAGGATCTATCTGCTGGAGGATGACGACAGCATCCGCAAGCTGGTGATTTACGCCCTGAGCAGCCAGGGCTACGAGGCGGTGGGCTTTGAGCGGCCCACGGATTTCTGGAAGGCCATGGAGGGGCGGCAGCCCACCCTGGTCCTGCTGGACATCATGCTCCCGGAGGAGGACGGCCTGTCCATTCTCCAGAAGCTCCGGTCCTCCGCCGCCACGAAGAAGCTGCCGGTGATCATGCTCACCGCCAAGAACACCGAGTACGACCGGGTGGTGGGCCTGGACAGCGGGGCGGATGACTTCATCTCCAAGCCCTTCGGCATGATGGAGCTGGTGGCCCGGGTCCGGGCGGTGCTCCGCCGGACGGAGCAGGACCAGACCAACGGGGACTACCAGGTGGGCGAGCTGTTTGTCAGCCCCCAGCGCCACGTGGTGAAAGTGGGAGACAAGGACGTGGCCCTCACCAACAAAGAGTTTGAGCTGCTCTGCCTGCTTCTGGAGCACCAGGGCATGGCCATGACCCGGGACGCCATCATGGACGGGGTCTGGGGCCAGGAGTTCAGCCGGGAAAACCGGACCCTGGACGTGCATGTGCGCACCCTGCGCACCAAGCTGGGGCAGGCCGGCAGCTACATTGAGACCGTCCGGGGCGTGGGCTACAAGATCGGAGGAGCCCCATGACAGGAAAAATCTTTCGCAGCTGCTTCCTGGTGGGCCTGGCGGCCATCCTGGTCTGCTCGGGCCTGTTCCTGGCCATCATGGCCAACCAGTATGAGCAGGAGATCTACCGCCAGATGGAGCAGGAGGCCGCCTACGTCTCCCGGGGCCTGGAGGAGACCGGGGTGGACTACTTTACCGGCCTGGAGGCCAGCCAGCGCCTGACCTGGGTGGACGCCGACGGCACGGTGCTCTACGACAGCGCCGCGGACCCTGCCGCCATGGAAAACCACCTGGACCGGGAGGAGATCGCCCAGGCTCTCCGGACCGGCGAGGGCCGCAGCGAGCACTTGTCCTCCACGGTTCTGGAAAAGACCCTTTACTATGCTGTCCGCCTGGACGACGGAACGGTGCTCCGGGTGGCCTGCACCCGCTCCACTGTGGGCGCCATGGTCCTGGGGGTGGTCCAGCCCCTGCTGTGGGTGGTGGTGCTGGCCCTGGTGCTCTCGGGCATCCTGGCCTCCCGGCTGGCCCGGCAGATCACCAAACCCATCAACAGCCTGGACCTGGAAAATCCCCGGCTGGACGAGACCTATGAGGAGCTCTTCCCCCTGGTCAGCCGCCTGCGGGAGCAGAACCGCACCATCACCCGCCAGATGGACGACTTAAGCCGCCGCCAGCGGGAGTTCACCGCCCTGGCGGAGAACATGAGCGAGGGGGTCCTGCTGCTGGACAGCAAGGGAACCCTCCTCTCCGGCAACCAGAGCGCCTATGCCCTGCTGGGCCAGGAGGAGCAGCCCACCATGCTCCGGCCGGACAACTGCCGCCGGGAAATCTGGGAGGCCGCGGAAAAGGCCCTGGCCGGCCGCCACGCGGAGACCCTCATGACCGCCGACACCCGGATCTTCGAGATCCTGGCCAGCCCCGTGGCCGCCAACGGCCAGGTCACCGGCGCGGTGATCCTCATGGTGGACGTCACCGAGCGGGAGGAGCGGGAGAGCCTCCGGCGGGAGTTTTCCGCCAACGTCTCCCACGAGCTGAAAACCCCCCTCACCTCCATCTCCGGCTTTGCCGAACTCATGAAAGAGGGCCTGGTGGAGCCGGACAAGATGAAGGAGTTTGCCGGGGATATCTATAAGGAGTGCAGCCAGCTCATTGCCCTGGTGGACGATATTTTAAAACTCTCCCGGCTGGACGAGGGCTCCCAGGAGCTGGCCACCGAGGCGGTGGACCTGTACGCCCTCTCCGGGGACATTCTGGAGAACCTGCGCCCCATGGCCGCCAAGCGGAACATCACCCTGCGGCTGGAGGGAGACCATCAGATCATCCAGGGGGTGTGGCGTATCCTCAACGAGATGGTCTTTAACCTGTGCGACAACGCCATCAAGTACAACAAGGACGGGGGCCGCGTTACCGTCCGGGTCAGCGGCACCGAAGAGAGCGCCGTTCTGTCCGTTGCGGACACGGGCATCGGCATCTCCAAGGGCCAGCAGGAACGGGTTTTCGAGCGGTTCTACCGGGTGGACAAGAGCCACTCCCGCCGAATCGGCGGCACGGGCCTGGGCCTGTCCATCGTCAAGCACGGGGCACAATACCACAACGCACGGCTGGTCCTGGACAGCGAGCCGGGAACCGGCACGACCATAACCTTAACATTTCGGAAGGAGTGATTGTTTGATTACATTTGAGCAGATTAAGAAGGACCCGGGTATCCGGACCTATATCCAAAAGGCAGACGAATCCCTCATCGCCCTGGGCTTTACCGAGCACAGCTTTGCCCACGTGGGGCTGGTGGCTGCCAACAGCAAGTACATTCTGGAGACCTTGGGCTATTCTTCCAGGGAGGTGGAGCTGGTGCAGATTGCCGCCTACCTCCACGACATCGGCAACCTGGTCAACCGCATTGACCACTCCCAGAGCGGAGCCGTCATGGCCTTCCGCCTGCTGGACCACATGCACATGGACCCGGCGGAGATTGCCGAGGTGGTCACTGCCATCGGCAACCACGACGAGGGCACCGGCACCCCGGTGAGCCCCCTGGCCGCCGCCCTGATTCTGGCGGATAAGTCCGACGTGCGCCGCAGCCGGGTGCGCAACCAGGACACCTCCAAGTTTGATATCCACGACCGGGTGAACTATTCCGTCACCAAGGCCGAGCTGAAGATCAACGAGAGCAAGACCCTCATCAAGCTGAAGCTCCACATCGACACCCGCTACGGGTCGGTGATGGACTACTTTGAGATTTTCCTGAACCGCATGACCCTCTGCCGCAAGGCGGCGGAGACCCTGGGCCTGCAATTCAAGCTCATCATCAACGAGCAGCAGCTGATCTGATGCAATCGTTCAGCAGCCCCTTCGCCTTTCCGGCGAAGGGGCTGTTTCATTTGTATGTGGGGGGATCGAAGGGGACCATTTAACATAAACTTTATGATACTTTGGTTTTTTCTTTAACCCGGGGTGGGTACACTAAAGCCATACCCAAGAAATTCAAAGAAACGAGGGAAAAACAATGAAAAGCAATCTGAAAAAGACCATGTGTGTCCTGGCCGCCTCTGCGGTTCTGGCCCTGTCTCTGGCCGGCTGCGGCGGCACCGCCGGGGAACCCGCCCAGGACGCCCAGACCGAAGAGACCACCATTTCCGGCACCGTATCCACCAACGGCTCCACCTCCATGGAAAAGGTCATCGGCGCTCTGTCCGAGCAGTTCATGGCTGACAACAGCGGCGTGACGGTTACTTACGATCCCACTGGCTCCGGCACCGGCATCGAGGCTGTCAGCACCGGCAGCTGCGACATCGGCCTGTCCTCCCGTGAGCTGAAGGCCGAGGAGACCGAGAAGGGTCTGGAGGGCACCGTGGTTGCCCTGGACGGCATCGCTGTCATCGTGAACGAGGCTTGCCCCGTGGAAGACCTGAGCCTGGAGCAGATCGCCGCCATCTTCACCGGCGAAGTATCCGACTGGTCTGAGCTGGGCGGCGAGGCCGGCGCCATCGCCTGCATCGGCCGTGAGGCCGGTTCCGGCACCCGGGACGGCTTTGAGTCCATCACCGACACCAAGGATACCTGCGTGCTCAGCCAGGAGCTGACCTCCACCGGCGCTGTCATCGAGGCTGTCAAGAGCAACCCCAACGCCATCGGCTACGCTTCCCTGTCTGCTGCTGAGAACCAGGAAGGCATCAAGATGGTCACCGTGGGCGGCGTTGCCTGCTCCGAGACCACCGTTCTGGACGGCAGCTATGTGATCCAGCGCCCCTTCCTGCTGGTCACCAAGGCCGACACCCAGCTGAGCGAAGCTGCCCAGGCCTTCTTCGACTTTGCTACCTCCGCTGACGCTAACGACCTCATCCGCACCGCCGGCGCTGTGCCTGTGGCCTGAGCCTAGACTGAGGAAATCCCTATGACAGAATTGGCACCCCTGCCCCGGAAACGGGGCAGGGCAGCAAAAAGGGAGGAGGCGTCTATGAAAGCTTCCCTGGGCCGAAACGCGCTGGAGCGGGGCATGAGCCTGCTCTTCCTGCTGTGCGGGATCGTGGCGGTGGCCTTTGTGCTCTTTATCAGCATCTACCTGATTCTCTCCGGCGTGCCCGCCATCCGGGAGATTGGCTTTATGGACTTCCTCTTCGGGGAGACCTGGTCCCCCAGCACTGGGTCCTACGGGATTTTGCCCTTCCTGCTCACCTCCATTTGCGGCACCGCCGGGGCGGTGGTCCTGGGGGTCCCTCTGGGCCTCATGACCGCCATCTTCCTGGCCAAGGCAGCGCCCCCCAGGCTGGCGGCGGTGATCCACACGGCGGTGGAGCTGCTGGCCGGCATCCCCTCGGTGGTTTACGGCCTGGTGGGTATGATCGTTCTGGTCCCCGCCATTCAGAAGGCCTTCCACCTGGCTTCCGGCGCAACCCTGCTGGCAGCCATCCTGGTGCTGGCGGTGATGATTCTGCCCTCCATCATTCAGGTGGCGGAAACCTCCCTCCGGGCTGTGCCCGAGGAGTATGAGCAGGCCTCTCTGGCCCTGGGGGCAACGGAGCTGGAAACGGCCTTTCGGGTGTCCTTCCCCGCCGCCCGCAGCGGCGTGGCCACGGCAGTGGTCCTGGGCGTGGGCCGCGCCATCGGCGAGGCCATGGCCATCATCATGGTCTCCGGCAACGTGCCCAACATGCCTGGCCTGTTCCAGCCGGTGCGCTTTCTCACCACCGCCATCGCCTCGGAAATGTCCTACGCCGCTTACGGCTCCCTGTGGCGGCAGTCCCTGTTCTCCGTGGGCCTGGTGCTCTTCCTGTTCATCATGCTCATCAACGTCTTGCTGAACGTCCTCATCAAGGGACGGAAGGAGGGGTGATATGAAAGGAATGTCTGCCTCCCGCAGAGCCTATAACCATGGGATGAAGTTTCTGCTCTATCTGTGCGCCGGCATCACCTGCGCCCTGCTGATCTTCCTCATCGGCTATATTTTCTATCGCGGCCTTCCCAACATCAGCTGGAGCCTGCTCTCCACCCAGAGCAGCTATATCAACGACACCATCGGCATTCTGCCCAACATCCTCAACACCCTGTACATCATCTTGGTGGCCCTGGCGGTGGTCCTGCCCCTGGGGGTGGGAGCCGCCATCTACCTGACGGAGTACGCCAAGAGCCGCCGGCTGGTGGCCCTCATTGAGTACGCGGCAGAGACCCTTTCCGGCCTGCCCTCCATCCTCTTCGGCCTGGTGGGTATGCTCTTCTTCATCCAGATCATGGGCCTGCAGCAGGGCATTTTAGCCGGCGGCCTGACCCTGGTGCTGATGATTCTGCCCACCATCATGCGGACCACCCAGGAGAGCCTGAAGACCGTGCCCCAGTCCTACCGGGAAGGGGCCCTGGCCCTGGGCGCCCGGAAGTGGCGGGTGGTGCGCACCGTGGTTCTGCCCAACGCCGTGGACGGCATCGTCACCGGCTGCATCCTGGCCGTGGGCCGGATTGTGGGCGAGTCGGCCGCCCTGCTCTTTACCGCCGGGTTCGGCCTGGTGCTCAACGGCTTTGCCCAGTCCCTCCAGTCCTCCTCCGCAACCCTGACCGTTGCCCTGTATGTCTACGCCAACGAGCGGGGAGAGACCGGCGTGGCCTTTGCCGTGGCCGCCATTCTGATGCTGCTGGTGTTCGTCATCAACGGCGCGGCCAACCTGGCCGGCAAGAAACTGAAACGTCACTAAGGAGGATACCCCCATGGCGGATATCATCACCACAAAAAATTTAAACCTGTGGTACGGCGCAGCGGGGAAGAAGGCGTCCGATCAGGACAAGGGCCACCACGCCCTGAAAGAGATCAACGTCGCCATTCCGGCCAACGAGATTACCGCGCTCATCGGCCCCTCCGGCTGCGGCAAATCCACATTCCTCAAGACCCTCAACCGCATGAACGACCTGGTACCCGGGGTGCGCATTGAAGGTGAAGTATGCTTCGAGGGTCAGAACATTTTCGACAAGGACCTTGACGCCACATGGCTGCGCAAGCAGGTGGGTATGGTGTTCCAGAAGGCCAATCCCTTCCCCATGAGCATCTACGACAATGTGGCCTACGGCCCCCGGACCCACGGAATCCGGGACCGGGCAACCCTGGACCAGCTGGTGGAGAAGTCCCTCCGGGACGCCGCCATCTGGGACGAAGTGAAAGACCGGCTGAAGTCCAGCGCCCTGGGACTCTCCGGCGGACAGCAGCAGCGCTTGTGCATCGCCCGGGCTCTGGCCAACCAGCCGGAGGTCCTGCTGATGGACGAGTCTACCTCTGCCCTGGACCCCATCTCCACCGCCAAGATCGAGGACCTGGCCGTGGAGCTGAAAGAGAAATACACTGTGGTCATGGTGACCCACAACATGCAGCAGGCCGCCCGCGTGTCGGACAAGACCGCCTTCTTCCTCATGGGAGAGCTGGTGGAGTTCGGCCCCACGGACCAGATTTTCTCCATGCCCACGGACGAGCGGACGGAATCTTACATTTCGGGGAGGTTTGGCTGATGCGGGATCTGTACAACCGGCAGATGAAAAAAATGTATGCCCTCATGACCGAGATGGGCGCTTTGTGCCAGGACGCCATTGGCCTGTCCGTGAAAACCCTGGACGGGGAAGAGGCCGACGCCCGGGAGCTGGCAGAGCACGTCTTTGCCATCGACAGCGAGATCGACGCCATGGAGCGGGAGATCGAGGGTCTGTGCACCAAGCTTCTGCTCCGGCAGCAGCCGGTGGCCAAGGACCTGCGCCGGGTCACCGCCGCCCTGAAAATGGTCACGGACCTGGAGCGCATCGGCGACCAGGCCTCGGACATTGCCGAGCTGTCCGGCTTCATCCGCGCCTCGGGTCTGGAAAACCGGACCCATCTGGAGCAGATGGCTGAGGAGGCCATCCGCATGGTCCGGGAGAGCGTGGAGGCCTTTGTCCGGCTGGATCTGAACCTGGCCCGGGCTGTCATCGCCTATGACGACGTGGTGGACGGCTGGTTCCACCGGATCAAGCAGGAGCTGATCGCCATCATCGCCTCCGACAGCAGCCGGGGGGAAGAGTGCCTGGATATCCTGATGGTGGCCAAGTACCTGGAGCGCATCGGCGATCACGCCACCAACCTGGCCGAGTGGGTGGAATACGCCATCACCGGCAGCCGTTCCAAAAACGGCGCGCCCTATGTGCCTGCGGACCGGTCGGAACGGTAAATCCAACGATACGAATCTTCATGTTCTGTTTTCCTTTGATTCACTGGTGGAAGCTCTTCCATCAGTGATTCTGCGTCTCTGGATTTAACATAGATTTAACCTCTTTCTGGTGGTTCATTTTACTTATTTCTTGTAAAATTTTTGTTAGAAATAAGAGACACAAACTGTAAAGCGTGAAGAGGATTGAAACTATGGATTTATTCGACGTTTTGACTTTGGTGGGAGGCCTCAGCTTATTCCTGTTCGGCATGAATCTGATGGGCTCCTATCTGGAAAAGTCCGCCGGCAGCAG
>JAEDJB010000082.1 GCA_016296565.1 Oscillospiraceae bacterium | reverse complement strand
ACCTGCGTCGAAGAGAACGGAAACGCCCTGCGCTATTCCTTCCAGAACAATGGGACCGACGCCTGCTATGTGTCCCTTTCCAGGTTCCGATGGATTGGCGGACAGAAGAGGGTCACCGACCTCATTCTCGTGGAGCCCGGTGAAACCGGAGGCGGGACCTACGAGGACCCCGGAAACGGCACCTACTGCGTCCGTATCCACTCCAAAATGGGGGGTAGCATCAGCGGGTCCTTAAAGGTCCTTCAGGTCATCACAGACTGACCCCCTGCCGCCGAAAATTTTTTCAACTTTTTTCAAAAAACCTGTAAGAAAACCTGCTGCTGAGGCGTTATATTAGTGAAAGGGGTTTTCAAGGGCGGTCCCCTCAGCCCGCTCGGAAAATCCCCCCGCTGAGGGAGAGTGGAACCATGCTGCCAATCCTGCTGGCTGCCCTGGAGAGCGAGGAGGACAAGCGTTTCTTTGCCCGTTTTTACCAGGCGCACCACAAAAAACTATATCGCTTTGCCCTGTCTCTGCTCCATTCCCCCGCTCTGGCGGAGGAGGCCGCGCAGGAGGCGTGGATGAAGTGCGTCCAAAACGCAGAGCAGTTCTTCTCTCTCCCCGGGGACAAGAAACTACCTTGGATGGTGGTTGTTGTGAGAAACACAGCCCTTTCCCTGCTGCGGCGGGAACAGCGGGACTTGCCCCTGGAAGAGGACTGGGACACCGCCGCCCCGGACCCCGGCGACCCCCGGGGAATTGTGGCGATCATCCGGTCCATGCCGGAGCAGTACCGAACCATCCTGGAACTGAAATTTGTCCTGGAGTGGAAGGACAAAGACATCGCCCGCTATGTGGGCCTGTCCGAGAGCGCCGTGAGCACCCGCATCACCCGGGGCCGGAAGCTCCTCCAGGAAGCTTTGAGAAAGGAGGGATATGCCTATGAATAGCGCCCCAGCTGAAACGGAACGAATCCGAGAAGCCCTTCTCCAGGTGGCAGAAGCAGACTTTCTTCAGGCGGTGGGTGCGGACGAAAACCCGGTGGCATTCTCCCTTTCCTATCAGCGTTGGGAGGCTAAATTCCTCAGAAATCCCCGTGCCCTTGCCAAACGTCTGGCCCGCCCCCTGTGGCAGCGGGCCGCCCGGGCCGCCGCCTGTCTCCTGCTGGCGGCGGCTTTGTCCTTTGGGGGGCTTATGCTGGCCAGCCCCCAGGCCAGGGCCACGGTCACCCGTTGGTTTACGACGTGGTTTGACACCCATGTGTCCTACAACTTTACGGGGCCGGTTCCGGACGATCAACTCGGACTTTGGGAGCCTGCCTATTTACCCAGAGGATACCATCAGTCTGATTATATTGACCTGACAAACATCATTTGCATTTTTTACAGCAATGGTGATCCCGAGCTGGATATTGAGTTTAGCTACCAGCTTATGGAAGAAGGCAGCGGCTATAGTTTAGATAACGAATGGCACAACATTTCTGATATCTCTGTGCAGGGCCTTCCCGGTCAACTGTTTACCTCAACAAAAGAAAACGGCCAAAATATGCTTGTTTGGTTCGACGAGACCACGAACCATTCCTTTCTGCTAACATCCCGCCTTCCCTGCGAAGCCTTGATGAAGATAGCAGAGAGCGTACACCATATCAAATAATTGAGAAAAAAATGTTTTTCAAAATTTGGGGGAAAACCTGTAAGAAAACAGTCCTCTCAAACGTTAATAGAAAGGAGCTCTTCATGAAAAAACTTCTCGGCGTTCTTTTCATTGTTCTTTGCCTGCTTTGTAGTTGCGGAACCCATGCATCCGTGTCAGGAGAGAATGTACACACAACTCAGAAACAAGACTATGAGACCTATGGACTCAACTTCACCCAAGAGGAGATTCAATCCGCCATTGCTGTGGCCCAAGCCTACTATTCCGATATGGCCGCGCAAGACCCGAACCCTTCCCTTTATTATCCGGAAGAGATCGAGGACCTGGAATCCTGGTTTGGCTGGCTGACCCAAGGGGTAGAAATCTCCTATGACCAGGACGCCGCTTACAGCCAAATCATGGCCTCCTCCGTAAAGCAGGATATTGAGCAGCGAGGGCCCGGAACCGTCATTCTCCTGCAAGTTACTGTCCCCGCCGCCCCGGAAAACGATCCCACCCGTCAGCGTGTCATTGAGCTGAATCGGGACACCAGCCAAGACCCTTGGACCGTCCGCACGGAAGGCCCTATCTGACCTTTCGGGACAAAAACGGCTCTCCCTTCCCCACTTTGACAAAAATTTCCAGGAATAAGCAGTATAATCGCCGTGTACCGGACAAGCTGGTACACGGCGATTTTTGTATCTTACCTCAGCAAGGAGGGTCACTTTTTATGTCTGTCGCCTACACCACCCACAACCGCATGCTCACCGTCGCCCTGAAGGGGGACATCGACCACCACCGGGTCAAGGGCCTCATCCGGGACCTGGAGCGGGAGATCGACGAGGTCCTCCCCCGCCAGCTCATCGTGGACTGCGCGGGGCTGACCTTTATGGACTCCTCCGGCATCGCGGTGCTTCTCCGCCTGTGGCAGCGGATGGAGGAGCTGGAGGGCACCATCCAGGTCATCGGCCTGCCCGACCAGCCCGCCCGGGTCCTCCGGGCCGCCGGCCTCCAGCGGCTCTTCCCGCTGGAATAAAGAAAGGAGGCGTACATACCATGCGCACCATCAAATACACCAACCAGGTCTCCCTGGTCTTCCCCTCCCGGTCCGCCAACGAGGCCTTCGCCCGGTCCGCCGCCGCCGCCTTCGCCGCCCAGCTGGACCCCACCCTGGACGAGCTGGGCGACATCAAAACCGCCGTCAGCGAGGCGGTCACCAACGCCATCGTCCACGCCTACCCGGACTCGTTGGGAAAAGTGGAGCTGAAGCTCCGCCTCTACCCCGGTAACGAGCTGGAAATCATCGTCCGGGACTGGGGGGTGGGCATCCCCGACATTGAAAAGGCCCGCACCCCCCTCTTCACCACCGGCAACGAGGAGCGGTCGGGCATGGGTTTTACCATCATGGAAAGCTTTATGGATTCCCTCAAGGTCAAGTCCGCGCCGGGAAAGGGCACCACCGTCACCATGCGCAGGCGCATTGCCCTGCGGGCAGGGGGTAAGGTTTGATTCCAGCCGGCACCAGGACGCTGATTCAGGCCGCCCAGGCCGGGGACCAGGAGGCCTGCCAGCGGCTGGTGGAGGAAAACACCGGCCTCATCTGGAGCGTGGTCAAGCGCTACACCCGCCGGGGCGTGGACAGCGAGGACCTGTACCAGCTGGGGTGCCTGGGGTTTCTCAAGGCGGTTCAGGGGTTCGACACCGAATTCGGCACCCAGTTTTCCACCTACGCCGTGCCCAAAATCGCCGGGGAGATCCGGCGGTTTCTCCGGGACGACGGCATGGTGAAGGTGGGGCGAGGAATGAAGGAGCAGGCTCTTGCCATCTACCGGGCCCGCACAAAACTCATGGAGGAGCTGGGCCGGGAGCCTGCCCTGTCCGAGCTGGCCCAGGCCACGGGGCTGACCCCCGAGGACATTGCCGCCGCCGACCTGGCCTCCGCCTCCGTCGCCTCCCTTCAGGCGGAGTCCGGGGAGACGGGGCTGCAATTAGAGGGGGTCCTGGGCAGCGAATCTCCGGAGGAGGGGCTGGTGGAGCGGGTGGCCCTGCGCACCGCCATCGACCACCTACCGGACCGGGAACGGAAGCTCATACTCCTGCGGTATTACAAAGGACTGACCCAGGACAAGACCGCCAAGATTCTGGGCATCAGCCAGGTCCAGGTGTCCCGGCTGGAGAAGAAGGCCATTCAGTTTTTACGGTGGGAGCTGACGGCGGAGTAGGTGGAACCAGACAACCGCCATTGGTAGGGCGGGCTGCCCTCAGCCCGCCGCCGACACAGAGGGATTCGCCTCGCAGGGCGGCGGGGTCCGGGGACCCCGCCCTACAGGGCCATATCCATTCCAGGCAGTCTTTGCGGTTCCCGGTCCTGGGTACCTACCTTCTCCCAGGAGAACTCCTTCACCAGATCGTAGGGCCGCACCGGCTCCGGGCGGTCGATGAGCCCGGCGGTATAGGCCAGCAGGCCGGTAAGCTGTTCCGGGGTGGTGTTCTGGCGGAGCACCCCCATGTCCAGATCCCGGTCCCGCTTGGAAAGCCGCCGGCCGTCGGGGCTGCACAGCAGGGGGGCATGGCAGTAGGTTGGGGGCGCATAGCCCAGCTTCCCCATGAGCCAGATCTGCCGGGGGGTGGAGGACAGCAGGTCCCACCCCCGGACCACCCGGGTGATCCCCATGCGGCCGTCGTCCTCCGCCACCGCCAGCTGGTAGGCGTAGACCCCGTCGGACCGGCGGAGGATAAAGTCCCCGCAGTCCCGGGAGAGAACCTCGGACTGGGGGCCGAAATTCCCGTCAACAAACGCAATGGTTTCCTCCGGCACAGACACCCGCCACGCCGGTCTCCGGCCGCTCTGTTCCAGGGCGGTTTTTTCCTGGGATGAAAGGGACCGGCACCGGCCCGAATACACCCGGGCCCCGTCGGAGGCGTGGGGGGCCGAGGCCGCCAGCAGTTCCTTCCGGCTGCAATAGCAGGGGTAGACCAGGCCCTCATGGGCTAGCTTGTGAAAGGCTTCCTGGTAATAGGCGGTGCGGCTGCTCTGGCAGAACTCCTCCTGGTCCGCCTGCCAACCCAGGTCCCAGTCCAGACCCAGCCACCGCAGGTCGTCGGCCAACTGAAGGGTGTATTCCGGCCTGCACCGGTCCGGGTCCAGGTCCTCCATCCGCAGGAGCATCTCGCCCCCCAGGCTGCGCACGTCCAGCCAGGCCAGCAGCGCCGCAAAGAGGTTCCCCAGGTGCATCCGCCCGCTGGGGCTGGGAGCAAAGCGCCCCCGAATGGGTCTTGTCTGGTTCATGGTCTCCCCTTCCTTTCTGGGGTATTGTAGCACAAAGAAGCGGACTGGCACAAGGATTCTTGCCATCTCACCGGGTTTATAGTAAAATAATTCCGTACCGGCCGCCCCGTGACGAAAGGAGTCCCCATGAAAGCACGTCTTCCCGTCCTTCTCGCCGCCCTTTCCTGTGTGCTCACCCTGATCTGTCTGGTGGAAATCGCCAACCTGAAAAGCCAGCTGGCCCAGGTGGAAAACGCGGTGGTCAGCAACGTAAGCCACGTCACCAGTCAGGTGGGCAGCATCTCCGCCCAGGTGGACGAGGCCCTGACCCGGCAGGCCAGCATTCTCGCTTCCAGCGACTGGTCCTTCGGCCAGGCTGACATGGAGACTTACACGGCACCCCTGACCTTCACCGCCGTGCCCAAGGAGCAAACCCCCGGGGGCACCACCGCCGCCCTGGTCTGCGGCGGCCAGACCTACCCTATGACCGCCGGGGAGGACGGCAGCTTTTCCGTCACCCTGGACCTGCCTCTGTTTGAAGAGATGACTCTTCAGCGGGTGGTCTTCTCGGAAAACGGGCAGCAGCGGGCGGAGGCTCTGGAGATTGCGGACACCCCCTTCTATTCCTTCCTCACCGTTCCCAGCGCCATCAGCATGCTGGACTGCCGGCTGGAAAAGGAGACGATGCAGATCGAGGGTTTCCTGGTCTTTGACGGGCTCAGCCGGGAAAACGGCAAGTCCCTGACTCTGGTTGCGGAGGTCAACGGCGAGGAAACCGCCCGGGTCCCGGTCCCGCTGAATTTCGACGCCTATTATCTGACAGAGGTTTCTGTGCAGGCGGAGGTTTCCGTCCCCGCCGGGTCTGTCCTCACCCTGTACGCGGAGGTGGAGGACGCCAACGGGCTGCGCTACCGCAGCTTCCTTGAGGAGGTCGATACCACCACCGGAGACGACGGGGGATATGCCGACTATACGCCCGCCCTGTCCATCTATGACAGCCAGGGCAGCCTCCTCTGGTCAGAAGAATATTAAAGAGAAAGAAGGAAATTCCCCTATGTCCATTGCAGCAGTTCGTTCCTATTTTGCCCAGTTCGGCATGGAAGACCAGGTCCTGGAGTTCGACGTCTCCAGCGCCACCGTGGAACTGGCCGCCCAGGCGGTGGGGGTAATCCCCGCCCGCATCGCTAAGTCCCTGTCCTTTAAGGTGGACGGCAAGGCCATCCTCATCATCACCGCCGGAGACGCCAAGGTGGACAACGTCAAGTTCAAGAGTTTCTTCCACACCAAGGCCAAGATGCTCACCCCCGACGAGGTGGTGGAGATGGTGGGCCACGCCATCGGCGGGGTCTGCCCCTTCGGCATCAAGGAAGGTGTGGACGTCTATCTGGACGTCTCCCTCCGCCGGTTCGACACGGTCTTTCCCGCTGCCGGCAGCGGAAACAGCGCCATCCAGCTTACCTGTGACCAGCTGGAGCAGTATTCCTGCGGCTTCCGGGGCTGGGGCGACTTTTGCAAGGGCTGGCAGGAAACCCCCTGATGTTTGCGTAAAAAAAGCCGCTGCTGACGCAGCGGCTTTTTTATTTGGGGTTTTAATGTAGCTTCGGCTGAACTCAGTCGAATTCCTTGTGCCGGTTGTTGAAGTAGTCCTTGGTCTCCTTGACCACAACACCGGACAGACCAACCAGAGCAATCAAGTTGGGGATAGCCATCAGGCCGTTCAGAGTGTCGGCGATGTCCCAGGCCAGAGTCAGGTCCATGGTAGCGCCCACAATGATGATGATGACGAAAATGATCTGATAGGGTCTGATTGCCTTGGGCCCGAACAGGAACTCGCAGCAGCGGGTGCCGTACAGGGACCAGGACAGAACGGTGGAGAATGCGAACAGTGCCAGGCAGAGAGCGATGATAATGGAGCCGCCCTTCATGCCGAAGACGGTACCCAGAGCAGCTGCGTTCAGGGAGGTGTCACCCTTGACGCCGTACTCCATCATGCCGTTCAGGCCGCCAGCATAGAAACCGCACAGAACGGTCACACCGGACAGGGTGCAGATGACGATGGTGTCCATGAAGACTTCGAAGATACCATACAGGCCCTGACGGACAGGATCCTTTTCAGAGGTAGCAGCGTGAGCCATAGGAGCAGAGCCCAGGCCAGCCTCGTTGGAGAACACGCCGCGCTTGACGCCCCAGGTGATGCACAGCATCATGGAGCCGACTGCGCCGCCGGTTGCGCCAGCGGGAGTGAAAGCGCCCTTGAAGATGTCAGCAAAGATGGCGGGCAGGTACTTGGCGTTGTAAACAATGACACAGATGCAGGCAATGATGTAAACCACGGCCATGACGGGGACCAGCTTCTCGGTAACGGAGCCCAGACGCTTGATGCCGCCGAAGAGAACGATGGCAGCCAGGACGGCCAGGATGATACCCAGAACCAGGTTCACGGTGCTCTGAGCGGAGAACTCGGGGTTGAAAGCGGTAATCACGGTGTTGATGGAGCTGGTGATGTTGCCCACCTGCACGGCGTTGCCGATGCCGAAGGCTGCCAGGGCACCGAAAATGCAGAAGATGGCACCCAGCCACTTCCAGCCCTTGCCCAGGCCGTTCTTGATGTAGTACATGGGGCCGCCGACCCAGTCACCGTACTTGTTCCGCTCGCGGTACTTGACAGCCAGCAGAACTTCGGAGTACTTGGTACACATGCCGAAGAGGGCGGTAATCCACAGCCAGAAGATGGAGCCGGGGCCACCTAAGGTAACAGCGGCGGTGATGCCGGCGATGTTACCGGTACCCACGGTAGCAGCCAGAGCGGTGGTAACCGCCTGGAAGGGGGTAACTTCGCCTTCCTTGGCTTCGGACTTCTTGAACACCTTGCCGATGGTGTTCTTCAGAGCGTAGCCAAATTTGCGGAACTGGACGCCTGCGGTACGGATGGTGAGCAGAATGCCCGCGCCCACCAACAGGATCAGCATCGGGGGACCCCAAACGACGCCATTGATCGCACCATTGATACTAGCGATTAATTCCATGCAGATCTCTCCTTTTTTTTAATTTTGCTCTCTTTTTCGAGTTGGCAGCTTTCGCTGTCGGGACTACTGGCTTAACAATACCATACTCACCCAGAAATAGCAATGGCACAAAATACCATTTATAGAACTTTTATCAGATTCCGCCATCCCCTTTTCTCCTTTAAAGAAGATTTCCGCCATTTTTACCATGGGCATTATCCAGTTTAACTCAAGTTATCCATATTATGGAAGCTGTATATTGCTGAAACATCTTTTTCTTATGCAAGGAGCCCGGATTTACCCTTCTTTTTCCCAGTTATTACCATCCCCCTAAACAAAGAACCGGGCCCGAAGGCCCGGTTCCGAGACTGTCCAAAAAAGCCTCGCAGAGTTTGCTGCCCGCAGGCAGCAAAGACAATCAAATCATGTTCTCCGGCTGCGTGTACGTCGGAGAACATACTTCTCAGGCCGCAAGTGTGGGGGCCGTGCGCCAAAGGCGCACAGACCCTGCGTGCAGCGGACTGCTACCCCCTTTTGTCGGAAAAGGCTTTGCCTTTTCCGACAAACCGAAAACCGGGCCCGAAGGCCCGGTTCCTGAGGTGCTGTTTGCTTGGATTATGCCAGAG
>JAEDJB010000081.1 GCA_016296565.1 Oscillospiraceae bacterium | reverse complement strand
TCAAGAACTGCATGAGACGGCTTTTGTGGCAAAAAGCCACAAAAGGGCAACGCGATTCGCGGTGCCTTCTTAACAAAAACCTTTGGTTTTTATTAAGAATTAGTATCAAAGAAGAATTTCCGCCCCCGGGGCAAAAAAGGAGGGCTACCCATGATGGACGCCAGACAGCTGCAAACCGAATACCAGCGCCTGCTGGGGGCCTTCCGCCGCCAGCTTCCCGATCCGGGCCTGCGCCTGGCGGTGGGGCAGAGGGCGGACGAATACTTCCGCCAATGCGCCCTGGCGGTGTGGAAGGCCGGCGGAACCCCCGTGACCCCCGCCCACGTCGACTGGTACAACGCCCTGGGCGCGGAGCCCCCGGTGCTCTACTGGGATCTGGTGACCCGCACTGACGAAGCCGGCCCTATCCCGGAGCCCCCCTTCTGGCAGCGGCTAAAGGACTACGACAGGCGCACCGGACACAGCACCGCCCGGCGGTTTTTAACCCCCCTGTCTCTGCTCCTGGTGCTGCTGGCGGGAGCGGACGGCCAGGTGAGCCCCCAGGAGGCCGCCGCCATCCAGACCTGTCTGGACGGACTGGCCGCCCAGTGCGACCAGGAGAACCTTCCCGGGGACCGCACCCCCATTTCCATCGCTCAGTACATCACCCAGACCCCAGCTTCCTCCGCCCCCCAGCCCGTGAAGCCGTCGGACAGCCAGCCCCAGCCGGACCCTGAACCCCAGCCGGAGGAAACAGACCCCACCCTGGAGGAGCTGCTGGCCCATTTGGACGAGCTGTGCGGCCTGGAGAAGGTGAAGGCGGACGTGCACAGCCTCATTAACCTGGTGAAGGTGCGAAAGCTCCGGGAGGAGGCCGGTCTGCCGGTGCCCCCCATGTCCCTGCACCTGGTCTTTCAGGGAAACCCCGGCACGGGCAAGACAACGGTGGCCCGGCTGCTGGCCCAGCTGTACAAGGCCATCGGGGTGCTGTCCGGGGGCCAGCTGGTGGAGGTGGACCGGTCCGGCCTGGTGGCGGGGTATGTGGGCCAGACCGCGTTAAAGACCAGCGAGGTGGTCCAGTCCGCCCTGGGCGGGGTGCTGTTCATCGACGAGGCCTACGCCCTGGCCCCCCAGGACAACCCCAACGACTTTGGCCGGGAGGCCATCGAGGTGCTGCTGAAGGCCATGGAGGACCACCGGAAGGACCTCATCGTTATCGTGGCCGGGTACACGGACCTGATGGGGAACTTTATCCACAGCAACCCCGGCCTGGAGAGCCGGTTCAACAAATACCTGACCTTTGAGGACTACGACGGGGCGCAGCTGCTGGAAATTTTCCACAGCCTGTGCAGGAAAAACGGCTACACCCTCGCCCCGGAGGCGGAGGAGCTGGCCAAAGAGACCTTCCAGCGGCTCTACGAGACCCGGGACGAAAACTTCGGCAACGCCCGGGAGGTGCGCAACCGCTTCGAGACCGCCATCGCCCGCCAGGCCGACCGGCTGGCCAAGGCAGAGAACCCCACCAAGGAGGACCTGATGGAACTGACCGCGGAGGATTGGGAGGATGGATAAGCCCAAACGAAAGCCCCTGCGGCTGCCGGATTACGACTACGCCGCCCACGGCGCGTATTTCATCACCATCTGCACAGACCAAAGGAAACCCCTCCTCTGGTCTGATGATTGTCCCTATTTTGACCCCCAACGCCAGGTAGGGGCGGCTATCAGCCGCCCGCAAATCTGCCTTCCCCTGTCCCAATATGGCCGCATCGCGGAACAGGCCATCCTGGCCATCCCCACCCATTACCCCGCTGTAACCGTGGATAATTACGTCATCATGCCCAACTATATCCACGCGATCCTGCGGATTACGACGATCGACGACAGCGGGCGGATACTATCCGCCCCTACCCTGTCCACCATCGTTGGGCAGATGAAGCGATGGGTTTCCAAGCAATCCGGACGGCCCATCTGGCAGAAATCCTTTTACGACCATATCATCCGGAACCAACGGGAGTACCTGGACACCTGGGCCTACATCGACGGAAACCCGTTTAAGTGGGCGGAGGACCCATTATTTTGCACAGAATGACGCACCCCCCTTGACAGGGGGCATATAACCGGGTATACTGTGTATACCGTACATGAACAGAATGGATGGTGCCATGTGAATATTCTCATCAGCAACGCCAACGACAAACCCATCTACGAGCAGATCTGCACCCAGATCAAAAACGCCGTTCTGGCCGGGGAGCTGCGCCCCGGGGACGCTTTGCCCTCCATCCGGTCCCTGGCCAAGGACCTGCGGGTGAGCGTCATCACCACCAAGCGGGCCTACGACGAGCTGGAAAAGGACGGGTACCTCTACACCGTCCCCGGCAAGGGCTGCTACGTAGCGGAAAAAAACACCCAGCTGGTCCGGGAGGCCTATCTCACCCAGATTGAGGAGCACATGACCAAGATCCTCTCTCTGGCCGCCGCCTGCGGCCTCACCGCCGACGACCTGGCGGAGATGCTCCGCCTGCTGGCCCAAAACGACCCATAATTTCACGGGAGGTACCTCGTATGAACGCCATTGAATGCCGCGATCTCACCAAGGCTTACCAAGACTTTACCCTGGACCACATCACCTTTTCCCTGCCCGCCGGGTGCATCCTGGGTCTGGTGGGGGAAAACGGGGCGGGCAAGTCCACCACCCTGAAGCTCCTCATGAACGCCATCCCCCGGGACGAGGGGCAGATCTCCCTTCTGGGGACCGACAACCAGAGCCCCGCCTTTCTGGACACCAAGCAGGACATCGGCATCGTCCTGGACGAAGCCTGCTTCCCCGAGGTCATCACCCCCAAGGAGCTGGGGAAGATCATGTCCCTCACCTACCGGAACTGGGACAGCGACCGGTACCGCCAGTATCTGGACCGGTTCCGCATCCCCGAGGGGAAGAAGTTCAAGGAGTTCTCCCGGGGCATGAAGATGAAGCTGGCCATCGCCGTGGCCCTGTCCCACAAGGCCCGCCTGCTGCTTCTGGACGAGGCCACCAGCGGCCTGGACCCCATGGTCCGGGACGAGATCCTGGACGTGTTCAACGACTTCACCCGGGAGGAGGATCACACGGTGGTGCTCTCCTCCCACATCGTCAGCGACCTGGAGAAGATCTGCGACTACATCGCCTTCCTCCACCACGGCCGGCTGGTGCTCTTTGAGGAGAAGGACCGGCTGCTGGAGGAATACGCCCTGGTGAAGCTCACCCGGGAGCAGCTGGCGGAGCTGGACCCGGCGGCGGTGGCAGGACAGAAGGTCACCCCCTACGGGGCCCAGGCTCTGGTCCGCCGGGACCGCATCCCGCCCCACTTCGTCACCGAGCACACCAATCTGGAGGACATCATCCTCTTCCTGGCCCAGGCGGGGGCGGCAGGATGAAAGCCCTGCTGTACAAGGACCTGTGCGTGATCCGGGCGGACCTGGGGTTTCTCCTGATCTTCTGCGCCCTGTCCATGCTGCCGTCGGGGTGGTTTTTCTTCTCCTGGTTCTTCGCGGTCTACCCGGGCCTGATGCTCCCCCTGCGGCTCATGGGCTATGACCGGGCCTCCCGGTGGGACCAGCTGGCGGCCATGCTGCCCTATGCCCCCCGGGACCTGGTTCTCAGCCGGTATCTTCTGGGCTGGGGAGCGGCGGTGCTCCCCGCCGGGCTGCTGCTGGTGAGCCGGTTCTTCTATTCCGATTCTCCCGACCTCACCGCCCCCCTGTGCGTGCTGGCCTTCACCCTGCTGATTCAGGCCATCTTCTTCCCCGTGGTGTACCACCTGGGGGCGGACCGGATCATCTCCTCCGGCCTGCTGGCGGTGCTGGTGGTGGCGGTGACCGGGGCGGTGGTGTTCCAGCTGCTTCAAACCACCCTGTGGACCGCCCCCTGGGCGGGGCCGGTCTGCCTGGCTGTGGGGACGGGTCTCTCCGCCGCCTCGGTTCCCCTGTCCGTCCGGCAATATGCCGCCAATCCCTGCTGAAGAAAGGACTGCGTGTTATGAAAGCTCTGCTGTACAAGGACCTTCTGGTGCTGTGGAAGCAAATGAAATTTGTGATCTTTATGGTGGCCATCTTCTGCCTGGTCCCCAACCTGGGCTTCGGCCTGAACAACATGTGGGTGGTCTACGCCGGTCTGGTGATCCCCACCTCCCTGCTGGCCTATGACGAGCGGGCCAAATGGGACAATCTGGCGGAGATGCTCCCCTACTCCCCCCGCCAACTGGTGCTCAGCCGGTATGTGTTCGGCTGGGGTGCCGCCCTCTTCGCCGGGGTGTTCTACTGCATCGGCCTTCTGGTCAACGGCCAGAAAAGCCCGGAGGCCGGCTCCTACGCCACCCTGGCGGCCCTCTTCGCCGTGGTGCTGGTGTTCCAGGCGGTGCTCTTCCCCCTGATCTTCCGGATGGGGGTGGAGAAGGCCAGGGTGTGCATGATCCTGGTGATCGCCGGGGTCATGGGCGTCTGGGGGGCCTCCGCCTTCCTGCTGGAGAAACAGCCGGCGCTGCTGACCCACGTTTCCCTGCCCTTGGTGCTGGTGGTGGCGGTGGTCCTCTGCCTGGCCTCGGTAAAGGTGGCGGAAAAGCAGTACGCCGGCCGGCGGTGGTGACAAATCAACCCCACAATCAATGAACCCACGCCTGTAGGGGCGGATAGTATCCGCCCGGGCACGTTGGTTATTTCCGCTGCGCTGGCGGGCGGCTGATAGCCGCCCCTACCCATGACCTGGCAGGAATTTGTAGGGCGGGATGCCTTCATCCCGCTGGGGACGCTGCGAAACCCTGCCACGCTCACGGCGGGGTCAGGGGACCCCGCCCTACACAGGTCCGCAATAACCGGCACGCGGTCCGTAATGACCGGAACGACTTGGAAAGGAGGCCCTATGAAAGCCCTGCTCTACCACGACCTGCTCTCCCTCCGGCGGCAGACCGGCTGGCTCTGGCTGCTCTTTGCCGGGGCACTGCTCTTTGCCGCTACCGGCAGGCAGGAGGATCTCTCTCAGGTGATCTTCTCCCTGCTGGCCCTCCTGCCCTGGGTGACGCTGATGCCGGAAACCAAGGCCTGGCGCGCCCTGTGCCGCTCCCTTCCCTATTCTCCCCGGGACCTGGTGCTAAACAAATATGTCCTGCTCTGGCTCCTCACCCTGGCCGCAGCGTCCCTGACGGCGGTGGGCACCTCCCTGCTCTCTCCCACCGCCCTGGTGGTTCAGACCACCTGGGTGTCGGTCCTGGTTTCCCTCACCGCCGCGCTGCTCCTCTCAGCCCTGTTCTTCCCCTTGTTTTTTATGTACGGGTTTTCCTCCGGGGGCGTTCTGGCGGCCTTTCTGGTCCTGTCCTTCCTGCTCTACTGGGTGGTGAATTTCTGCCTGAACCTTGCGCGGCCGGCCCCGCTGACCGTCGCCGCCGTCTTCCCCGTGTTTCTCGCCGCCCTGGCCGCCAACCTGGCCTCCGTGCCCCTGGCGGTAAGCCAGTATCACAGGGAATGGAGCCAGTGAGCCGCCCTCTCAGTCACGGCTTCGCCGTGCCAGCTCCCCCAGAGGGGGAGCCAAGTTTTGGTGGAATGGTCTTCCTGAAAATATTCTCTTGACAAGTTTCTTGTTTTATCGTAAATTAAAGATTAATAATACATATATTGCGAAAGACAAGGAAGAGAAGAGTACCCAGGGCGACGCGGCGCAGAGAGTCCCGGCCGGTGGAAAGGGATACGGAACCCCTGGGGAAGATGGTCTCGGAGTCGCGCACCGAGCGGGGAATCCCCGTTAGGCTGCGACGGGTGCGCCCGTCATCGCGCAGGGGCGTGCTGGCGCCCGGCAAGGCCGGTCCTGCGAGGGGCCGCGCAAACCAAGGTGGTACCACGGCTTACACAGTCGTCCTTGACAAGGATCAAGGGCGGCTTTTTTTCTCGCTTTTTATCGAGAATCCGTATGAGAGGTAAGGTGACAGAGCAACGTGAGCGAATCCATCATTCAGATCCAGCATCTGAACAAAACCTTCGGGGAAGGCCCTACAGCGGTCCACGCCCTGGAGGACATCAACCTGGACATTCACGCCGGGGAGATTTTCGGCATCATCGGCCTGTCCGGGGCGGGCAAGTCCACCCTGGTCCGGTGCATGAACCTGCTGGAGCGGCCCACCTCCGGCTCGGTGATTGTGGACGGGCAGGAGATGACCAAACTGAAGGACAAGGATCTGCGCAAGGCCCGCCAGTCCATCAGCATGATCTTCCAGAGCTTCAACCTGCTCATGCAGCGCAGCGCCCTGGACAACATTTGCTTCCCCCTGGAGCTCATCGGGGTCAGGCGCGCCGAAGCGGTCAAGCGCGCCCGGGAGCTTCTGAAAATCGTGGGCCTGGAGGAGCGGGAGAACGCCTACCCTGCCCAGATGTCCGGCGGCCAGAAGCAGCGGGTGGCCATCGCCCGTGCCCTGGCCACGAACCCCAAGGTCCTGCTGTGCGACGAGGCCACCTCCGCCCTGGACCCCACCACCACCCTGTCCATCCTGGCCCTGCTCAAGGAGCTGAACCAGACCCTGGGGGTCACGGTGGTGGTCATCACCCACCAGATGAACGTCATCGAGGAGATCTGCCACCGGGTTGCCATTCTGGACAGCGGCGTGGTGGCCGAGCAGGGGGACGTGGCGGAGATCTTCTCCAACCCCCAGACGGACATCGGCCGCCGCCTGGTCTACCCCAACGGGGTCCAGATCGACCATCTGCCCGCCTCCCGGGTGATCCGCATCGCCTTCAACGGCGGCTCCTCCTACGAGCCCCTCATCGCCTCCCTGGCCATCGACTGCGGGGTGAAGGTGAACATCCTGGGGGCCGACACCCGGAACATCGACGGCAAGGCCTTCGGCACCATGCTCCTGGGCCTGCCCCAGGACGACATGGAGGCCACCCGCGCCCTCCGGTACATCCAGGCCCAGCCTGACATCACGGTAGAGGAGGTTCCCAACAATGCTTGAAGCCATTTCCGCCTTCTGGGGCCAGTACGGCTCCCTTCTGGTCAGCGGCACCCGGGACACCCTCATTATGGTGATCGTCTCCACCATCTTCGCCTACATCCTGGGCCTGCCCCTGGGGGTTCTGCTGAACATCACCCAGCCCCACGGCATCTGGCCCCACAAGTGGCTTAACCGCATTGTGGGCTGGGTCATCAACGTGGGCCGTTCCCTTCCCTTCATCATTCTGATGATCGCAATCATGGACTTTACCAAGCTCATCGTGGGCACCAAGATCGGCATCCGGGGCGCCATCGTTCCCCTGGTGGTCTCGGCGGCCCCCTTCATCGCCCGGATGGTGGAAACCTCCCTGGCGGAGGTGGACGCCGGGGTGGTGGAGGCTGCCCAGTCCATGGGCGCCTCCCGGTTCCAGATCGTGAAGAAGGTCTACCTGCCGGAAGCCCTGCCCTCCCTGATCCTGGGAGCGTCCATCTCCATCATCACCATCCTGGCCTACACCGCCATCGCCGGTGCGGTTGGCGCCGGCGGCCTGGGCGACCTGGCCATCCGGTACGGCTACCAGCGCCGGGTGCCCGCCATGATGTGGGTCACCGTCATCCTCATCATCGTGATGGTGCAGATCATTCAATCCGTTTTCAGTTGGCTGTCCACCAAGCTGGACAAGCGTCTGAGATAAATTGCATTATTTTTAAGGAGGAAACCAGCAAATGAAAAAGATTCTGTCCCTGATTCTTGCCCTGACCATGGCCGTGGGCCTGGCTGCCTGCGGCAGCGCCGAAGCCCCCGCCGAGGAGACCACCGAAGGCACCGAGACCGGCGAAGCCGTCACCCTGCGGGTGGCCGCCACCTCCACCCCCCACGCAGAGATCCTGCAGCAGGTGGTGGACGTTCTGGCTGAGCAGAACATCACCCTGGAGATCACCGAGTACAGCGACTATGTGGTGCCCAACACCGCCGTGGAAGAGGGCGACATGGACGCAAACTACTTCCAGCACACCCCCTACATGGACCAGTTCAACGAGGAGAACGGCACCCACCTGGTGAGCGTGGCCAAGATCCACTATGAGCCCATGGGCATTTACCCCGGCATGACCGCTTCCCTGGAAGAGCTGCCCGACGGCGCCACCATCGCTGTCCCCAACGACGTGACCAACGAAGCCCGCGCCCTGCTGCTGCTGGCTGACCTGGGCATCATCGAGATCGACGAGAGCGCCGGCCTGAGCGCCACCACCAACGACATCACCGCCAACCCCAAGAACATTCAGTTCAAGGAGCTGGAAGCCGCTATGCTGCCTCAGACCGTGGAGGAAGTGGACCTGTCCATCATCAACTCCAACTATGCCCTCCAGGGCGGCCTGAACCCCGCCACCGACGCGCTGGCCTCTGAGGACCCTGAGTCCGACGCCGCCCAGACCTACGCCAACATCATCGCCGTGAAGGAAGGCAACGAGAACAACGAAGCCATCCTGGCTCTGGTGAAGGCCCTGCAGTCCGACGCCGTCCGCGAGTACATCAACGAGACCTACTCCGGCGCCGTGGTGCCCATGTTCTGAGAGAACGTTTCTAAACCGACAAAAACCCCCGGGGAGCATTCCCCGGGGGTTCGTTTTTTTCGATTGATTCTATCCGCGGCCCCGGCGGGATGTGGGCATCCCGCCCTACACATTCC
>JAEDJB010000080.1 GCA_016296565.1 Oscillospiraceae bacterium | reverse complement strand
GCAAGCTGGACCGGATGATCGGCCGGGAGCAGGAGCTGGAGCGGGTCATTCAGATCCTCAACCGCCGCCAGAAGAACAACCCCTGCCTCATCGGTGAGCCCGGCGTGGGCAAAACCGCCATCGCCGAGGGTCTGGCCATGAAGATCTACCAGGGGGACGTGCCCTACAAGCTGAAGGACAAAGAGGTCTACCTGCTGGATCTCACCTCCCTGGTGGCCGGCACCCAGTTCCGGGGCCAGTTTGAAAGCCGCATGAAGGGCCTCATCGAGGAGATCAAGAAGCTGGGCAACATCATCCTGGTGATCGACGAGGTTCACAACCTGGTGGGCGCGGGAGACGCCGAAGGCTCCATGAACGCCGCCAACATCCTGAAGCCCGCCCTCTCCCGGGGGGAAATCCAGGTGATCGGCGCCACCACCCTCACCGAGTACCGGAAGTATATCGAAAAGGACTCCGCCCTGGAGCGCCGCTTCCAGCCGGTGGTGGTGAACGAGCCCTCCATCGAGGACGCGGTGGAGATCATCAAGGGCGTGGCTCCCTACTATGAGCAGTTCCATCAGGTGAAGATCACCCCGGACATTGCCCGCCTGGCGGTGCTCATGTCCGAGCGATACATTACCGACCGGTTCCTGCCGGACAAGGCCATCGACCTCATCGACGAGGCCTGCTCCGACGCCAACCTGCGGAACAAGAACCTGGCCCGGGGCATGGAGATCCAGAAGGAGCTGGACGACATTGCCGTGGAGCGGGAGGTCATGGTGGCCGACGCCGGCGACCGGGCCTATGAGCGCCTGGCCGAGCTGCGCAGCCGGGAGCTTCAGCTGCTCCAGGAGCAGCGGGAGCTGGAAGGCCAGGAAGCCCCTGCCCTCACCCTGGAGAGCCTGGCCCGGGTGGTGGAGCTGTGGACCAAGATCCCGGCCAGCACCATCCAGGAGCAGGAGTACGAGCGCCTGGCCAAGCTGGAGGACCGGCTGAAGGAATCCATCGTGGGCCAGGACGAGGCCATTGCCGCGGTGGCCTCCGCCATCCGCCGGAACCGGGTGGGCGTCTCCTCCAAGCGCAAGCCCGTCTCCTTCATCTTCGTGGGCTCCACCGGCGTGGGCAAGACCGAGCTGGTCAAGCGCCTGGCCGAGGACCTGTTCCACGCCCCCGAATCCCTCATCCGCCTGGACATGTCCGAGTTCATGGAGAAGCACAGCGTCTCCCGGATCATCGGCTCCCCCCCCGGCTATGTGGGCTATGACGAGGCCGGCCAGCTCACCGAGAAGATCCGCCGGAAGCCCTACTCCGTCATCCTCTTTGACGAGATCGAAAAGGCCCATCCCGACGTGCTGAACATCCTCCTGCAGATCCTGGACGACGGCCACATCACCGACGCCCAGGGCCGGGTGGTGAACTTCGAGAACACCGTCATCATCATGACCTCCAACGCCGGCAGCGAGAGCAGCTCCGGCCCCCTGGGCTTCGGCAAGACCGCCAACGAGCAGAACAAGGACAAGGCCATGAAGGCCCTCCAGCAGTTCCTCCGTCCGGAGTTTATTAACCGGGTGGACGAGGTGGTCTGCTTCAACCAGCTCTCTGAGGAGAACTTCCGGTCCATCGCCCAGATCATGCTCAAGGAGCTTCAGCAGGTGCTGAAGGACAAGAACCTCACCTTCCTCTGGGACGACAGCGTGCTGGACTGCCTGGTGAAGCACTCCTACTCCGCCGCCTACGGGGCCCGGAACCTGCGGCGGTACATCCAGAAGAATCTGGAGGACCCCATTGCCACCCGCATCATCGAAAGCTACCTCCACCCCATCACCGCCCTGAAGGCCGTGGTGGAAGAGGATCAGATCAAGATTCTCTCCATGTAATCACAAAAAGTTGGACCCCCGCAGGCCGATTGCCGGCCTTGCGGGGGTCCATTTTTTCTCTCTCTGTATTTGGTGTGGTTACCGCTGGGTGCCCAGGAAGAACAGGGCCAGGGTGCCCAGGCCGCTGTGGGAGCCGATCACCGGGCCCACGTCGCCGATGAGGACTTCCTTCACCCCGGGGAACCGCTCCCGGACCAGGTTGGCCAGGATCTGGGCGTCCTCCAGGCAGTCCCCGTGGCTGATATAGACGGTCTGGCCCTCCGGGTGGTCGGCCAGCTTCTCCATCTGATCCACCAGAGCGGTGATGGACTTTTTCCGGCCCTTCACCGTGTCCACCGGCACCAGGCGGCCCTCGTCGTCCACGTGGAGGATGGGCTTCACCTGGAGCAGGGAGCCGAACACCGCTTTCCCGGCGGACAGGCGGCCGCCCCGGCGCAGCTGGGTCAGATTGCCCACGGTGAACCAGTGGCAAATCCTGCCCTTGGTGGACTCGGCAAAGTCCCGGACCTCCTCCAGGGACTTCCCTGCCCGCTTCTCCCGGACCACCAGGTCCACCAGCAGCCCCTGGCCCAGGGAGGCGCAAAGGGTGTCCACCCCGTAGAGCTTCGCCTCGGGATACTCCTCCCGAAGCTCCTCCAGGGCAAGCTGGCTGTTGTGATAGGTGGCGCTCAGGGCGGAGGAAAAGCCCAGGTAGAGCAGGTCCATCCCCCCCTGAAGGATGGGGCGGAAGGCCGACTTGAACTCCTCCACGTTGGGGGCTGAGGTCTGGGCAGACTCCCCTTTATACAGCCGCTGATAAAATTCATGGCTGCCGGGTCCCTCACCGGGGCGGTTGTAGAACCGCTCGGTGCCAAAGAGCACAGACAGAGGGATCACCGTCAGCTCCATGGCCTTCTCCAGCTCCTGGGGCAGGTCACAACAGGAATCGGTCACAATTACATACTCTCTCATATGGGCCACACTCCTTTAAAAACAGCAGTTGGTATAAACCGTGAAGAAATGAAAAATGGTGCCGGCCAGCACAAAGAAATGCCAGACGCCGTGGCGGTAGCGCTTCTCCTTCTGCCGGTAGAAGATCACGCCCACCGTATAGGCAGCGCCCCCCAGCGCCAGGAACAGAAAGCCGAAGCTGGTGAGGGACCGGTACACCCAGGGCAGCACCAGCAGGCACATCCAGCCCATGACGATGTAGAGCACCATGGACAGCTTCTTCCACCGCTTCAGGCTGACGGCGTTGAGCACGATGCCCACCACGGCGCAGGCCGCGTTGACCCCGAAAACCGTCCAGCCCAGAGCGCCCCCGATGTTCACCAGGCAGATGGGGGTGTAGGTCCCCGCAATCAGCAGGAAGATGGAGCAGTGGTCCAGCACCTGAAACACCCGCTTGCCCTTACAGTCCGCCAGGGCGTGGTACAAGCAGGAAAACAAATACATGAGAATCATAGCAGCGCCAAAAATGCTGACGCTGACCACGTTCAGCGCACTGCCGTACCGGGCTGCCCTCACAACCAGCAGCACCAGCCCCGCAATGGCCAGCAGAGCTCCCACCCCGTGGGAGATGGCGTTGAGAATCTCCTCCCCCAGGCTTTGCCGGCGGATGGAGCCGCCGGAGCTCGACAGAGACATGGTCAAAATGAGTTACCTCCTCGTTGAGTCCAGAATTGCGATATCTTGTCTTCCATATTACAATAACACCGGAACAAGGAAAAGTCAATACGATATTATAAATCATACTGTGATATCTTGTCCATCGTATAAGATACCATTTCCAGCCGGAAAAATCCAAGGGATTTTGGCTCTCTAAAGCAAAAAAGCAATCTGTCCTTGACTTTTCACTTTTTCCTCCTTATACTGAAATTAGTTTACTTTACTGTGAAACAAATTCCCCAGCACATCAATTTCAAAAGAGATAGGAATGATCGGAATGCCAATGTATCAGCCCGAAATCGAAACCATGCCCCGGGATCAGCTGCGTGCTCTTCAGAGCGAGCGCCTGGTAAAGCAGGTCCGGCATGTTTACGACAACGTCCCCTATTACCGCAAGAAGATGCAGGACCTGGGTCTCACCCCCGACGACATCCAGGGTCTGGACGACCTGCACAAGCTCCCCTTCCTCACCAAGGATGACCTGCGGGAGGCTTATCCCTACGGCCTGATGGCCAAGCCCGTGGAGGACTGCGTCCGCATCCAGTCCACCTCCGGCACCACCGGCAAGCGCGTGGTGGCCTTCTACACCCAGCACGACATCGACCTGTGGGAGGACTGCTGCGCCCGGGCCATCATGGCAGCCGGCGGCACCAAGGAGGACGTGTGTCACGTTTCCTACGGCTACGGCCTGTTCACCGGCGGCCCCGGCCTCAACGGCGGCTCCCACAAGGTGGGCTGCCTGACCCTGCCCATGTCCTCCGGCAACACCGACCGGCAGATCCAGTTCATGTGCGACCTGGGCACCACCATCCTGTGCTGCACCCCCTCCTACGCCGCTTTTCTGGCAGAGAGCATCATTGAACGGGGCCTGCGGGACCAGATCAAGCTGAAGGCCGGCATCTTCGGCGCTGAGGCCTGGTCCGAGGAAATGCGCCGGGACATCCAGGAAAAGCTGGGCATCAAGGCCTATGACATCTATGGCCTCACCGAGCTCTCCGGCCCCGGTGTATCCTATGAGTGCTGCGAGCAGAAGGGTATGCACATCTGCGAGGACCACTTCATTGCCGAGATCATCGACCCCAAGACCGGCGAGGTCCTCCCCGACGGCACCAAGGGCGAGCTGGTCTTCACCTCCATCACCAAGGAAGCCTTCCCCCTGCTCCGGTACCGCACCAAGGACATCTGCGTGCTGGACCGCACCCCCTGCTCCTGCGGCCGCACCCACGTGCGCATGGCCAAACCCATGGGCCGCTCCGACGACATGCTCATCATCCGCGGCGTCAACGTCTTCCCCTCCCAGATTGAGGAAGTGCTGCTGAAGGTCAGCGGCGGGGACATCACCCCCAACTACCAGATCATCGTGGGCCGGGAGAACAACACCGACACCCTGGACATCAACGTGGAGATGAGCGAGCAGATGTTCTCCGACGACATCCGCTCTGTGGAAAAGGTGGAGAAGAACATCGTGGCTCAGCTGCGCTCCATGCTGGGCATCGGCGCCAAGGTCCACCTGGTCAACCCCAAGACCATCGCCCGCAGCGAGGGCAAGGCCCAGCGCATCATCGACAACCGCAAACTGTAAGGAGGCGTCACCATGTTTATTAAGCAGGTTTCCGTTTTTATCGAGAATGTCCCCGGCAAGCTCAGTGAAGTCACCAAGGTTCTGGGAGAGAGCGGCGTGGACATCAGCGCCCTGACCCTGGCGGACACCACCGACTTCGGCATCCTTCGTCTCATTGTCAATGACCCGGACAAGGCCTGCGCCGCCCTGCGGGAGCACAGCTTCATCGTGAAGCTCAGCGACGTGGTGGCCGTGGTAATCGACGACAAGCCCGGCGGGCTCACCGGTGTGCTGGACATTCTGGCCGCCGCCAAGGTCTCCGTGGAATACCTCTACGCCTTCGTGGGCAGCCAGGACGGCCACGCCGTGGTGGTTCTGCGGCCGGACGACGCCCTGGCAGCAGTGAAGGCTCTGGAGGAAAACCGCGTCTCCACCCTGGAGCCCAAGGATATCTACCGGATCTGATTCTCTGTCCGCGCCTGCATCCTTTCTTTTCTTCTCTTTCTCTCTTCTGGCAGGCGCATAGAAACCGCCCCCGGCCAACCGGCTGGGGGCGGTCACTTGTTTGAAAAGGCAAAGCCTTTTCAAACAGGGAATTGCGGCCTGCTGCGCGCGCCCTTCGGGCACACTGGCAGGCCGAGCAGTATTTTTCCCGACGTACACGCCGCCGGGAAAAATGACCGAATTTTCTTTCGCCGCTGGAGCGGCGAAACTCTGCGAGGCTTTTCAAGTCGAAAAAAACGGGTCCCGCCGGATGGCGGGACCCGTTTATGTGCTTATTAACAGAAGAATTACTTCTTCTCCAGCTGCTTTGCGATCTCTTCTGCGAAGTTCTCCTGCTTCTTCTCCAGGCCCTCGCCGCGCTCATAGCGCTTGAAGCCCTTCACAGCGATGGTGCCGCCCAGCTCCTTGGCCACGGCAGCCACGTGCTTCTCCACGGAGACCTTGTTCTCCTTCACGAAAGCCTGCTGCATCAGGCAGTTCTCCTCGTAGAACTTGCCCAGCTTGCCCATGACGATGCCTTCCTTGACCTTCTCGGGCTTGGCAGCCATCTTGGGGTCGTTGGCCAGCTGTGCCAGCTGGATTTCCTTCTCCTTGTCCAGGGTCTCCTGGCTCACGTCGGACTTGTCCAGGAAGGAGGGGTTCATAGCAGCGATCTGCATGGCCAGGTCCTTGCCCAGCTCGATGACCTGCTCGTTCTCCTCCAGGCCGGCGGAAACTTCCATGTTCAGCAGCACGCCGATGCGGCCGCCCATGTGGTTGTAAGCGATGGTCACGCCGCTGTCATAGCGCTCGAAACGGCGGATCTGGATGTTCTCGCCGATGGTCAGAACCATCTCCTGCAGAGCCTGCTGAACGGTCAGGCCGGTCTTGCGGTAGGGCAGGGTCATGAGGGTCTCCATGTCCACGGGGCCCCACTTGCCAACCACATAGCAGATGTCCTTGACAAACTCAACAAACTTCTCGTTCTTGGCAACGAAGTCGGTCTCGGCGTTGACTTCCACCAGAGCGGCGCCGTCGGAGAACACCTCGGCGTAAGCCATACCCTCGGCGGCAATGCGGCCAGCCTTCTTCTGAGCAGCAGCCAGGCCCTTTTCTCTCAGGAACTCAACTGCCTTATCCATATCGCCGTCGGTCTCAGCCAGAGCCTTCTTGCAGTCCAGAATACCAACGCCGGTCATTTCACGCAGGGTCTTCACATCAGCAGCAGTAAATGCCATGGTAACAAACCTCCAAATTGTATTTTGTTAAGAATCCGAAGCAAGTGCCCGCTGCAGCAACGGGCACTTGCAAAAAAAGCAAATTAAGCCTCTTCGGCCTCCTCGGCCTTCTCAGCGGCGTCAGCGCCCTGCTTGCCCTCCTGGATGGCGTTGGCCATGACAGAGGAAATGAGGCGGATGGCGCGGATGGCGTCGTCGTTGCCGGGGATGACGTAGTCGATCTCGTCGGGGTCGCAGTTGGTGTCAACGATAGCGACGATGGGGATGTTCAGCTTGCGGGCCTCGTTGATGGCGTTGCGCTCCTTGCGGGGGTCAACAACGAACAGAGCGCCGGGCAGACGCTTCATCTCCACGACGCCGCCCAGGTACTTCTCCAGCTTGGCGATCTCGCCCATGTGCTTGATGACTTCCTTCTTGGGCAGCATGTCGAAGGTGCCGTCCTCCTGCATCTTCTTCAGCTGGTTCAGACGGTCCACGCGGCCGCGCATGGTCTTGAAGTTGGTGAGCATGCCGCCCAGCCAACGGGCGTTGACATAGTACATGCCGCAGCGCTGAGCCTCCTCGCGGATGGCGTCCTGGGCCTGCTTCTTGGTGCCCACGAACAGCAGGCTCTGGCCGTTCTCGGACAGCTGCTTGACGAAGTTGTAAGCTTCCTCCAGCTTCTTCACGGTCTTCTGCAGGTCAACGATGTAGATGCCGTTGCGCTCGGTGTAAATGTAGGTTGCCATCTTGGGGTTCCAGCGGCGGGTCTGGTGACCGAAGTGCACGCCTGCCTCAAGAAGCTGCTTCATAGATACGACTGCCATTTGTTTGTTCCTCCTGAATATTTTAGTTGGTACCTCCGGGGTCCTCATTCTGACGGCCAACCCGGACCTCCGGGCACACGGCCGCTCGTCTGACCCCGTACGGAATCGCTTGATATTTTAACACAACACCAAGCGGATTGCAAGGAAAAGTTGCCAATATTCTGTGTTTTTTTCAAAGATCCCGCTTGATTTTCTGGATGGCGTTTTTCTCCAGCCGGGAGATCTGGGCCTGGGAGATGCCGATGCGGGCGGAAACCTCCATCTGGGTCTTGCCCTCGAAGAACCGCAGGTTGAGAATGCGCTTCTCCCGGTCGCTGAGCCGGTCCATGGCCTCCTTCAGGGCGATCTGCTCCAGCCAGTTCTCGTCGGTGTTCTTCTGGTCCCGGACCTGGTCCATGACGCAGATGGTGTCTCCCCCGTCGGAGTACACCGGCTCGTAGAGGGAGACCGGGTCCACGATGGCGTCCAGGGCAAAGACCACGTCCTCCCGCTTTAAGTCCAGGATCTTGGCAATCTCGTCCACGCTGGGCTCCCGCTGGTGTTTGGCGATATACTGCTCCTTGGCCTGAAGGACCTTGTAGGCGGTGTCCCGCATGGACCGGGAGACCCGGACGGCGCTGTTGTCCCGGAGGTAGCGGCGGATCTCCCCCACGATCATGGGCACCAGGTAGGTGCTGGGGAACACGTCCAGGTCCACGTTGAAATTGTCGATGCCCTTGATGAGGCCCACGCAGCCCACCTGGAAGAGGTCGTCGGGGTTTTCGTTGCGCCCGTCGAACTTCTTGATGACGCTGAGGACCAGCCGCAGGTTCCCCTGGATGAGCTTCTGCCGGGCCTCCTGGTTTCCTTCCCGGACCTGGAGAAAGAGCTCCTTTGCCTCCTCCCGGCTGAGCACCGGCAGCTTCGATGTGTTCACCCCGCTGATTTCTACCTTGCTGAGTCGTCCCATGACGGGCCCTCCCTTTCGTGATGCTGGTATCAGTATCTCCGGGAGGGAAATCCTTCATGCGGGGTTTATTTTTTATTGTGTTCGCTTCTTCGATGGATTTTTCAGAGACGGGGGAACGTCAGGTTTTGCGGCGGGAGCAAGCCCCCGCCCTACGCAAATCCTGCCAGGTTTCGTGTAGGGGCG
>JAEDJB010000079.1 GCA_016296565.1 Oscillospiraceae bacterium | reverse complement strand
ATTTTCAGGAAAAACGCATAGTAGGAGGGTTTCAACGCATATGGAACAATCACCGGAAACGAGTAAGATGGGGAGCATGCCGGTTCCCAAGCTGATGCTGGCAACGGGCATCCCCATGATTTTATCCATGGTGCTGCAGGCCGTGTACAACATTGTCGACAGCGCCTTTGTCTCAAACATGGCAGAAAACGGCGAGGCGGCTTTGAACGCTCTGACGCTTGCTTTCCCCATGCAGATGCTGATGGTGGCCATCGGCATCGGCACCGGCGTCGGCACCAACGTTCTGCTGTCCAAGCGGCTGGGCCAGGGCAACAAGGACGGGGCCAGCCGAGTGGCCGGCAACGGCATCTTCCTGGCCATTGTGATCTACGTGGTCTTTTTGCTCTTCGGCCTGTTCGGCGTCCGCTTTTATATTTCCACCCAGACCACCAATCCCCTGATTTTTGACATGGCCGTGTCCTACCTGCGGGTTTGCTGCACCATTTCCGTGGGCATTGTGTTCTTCGCCATCTACGAAAAGATGCTCCAGGCAGCGGGGCACTCCATGTATTCCACCATCGCCCAGATTGCAGGCGCCGTGACCAACATCGTCCTGGACCCCATCATGATCTATGGCTTGCTGGGCTGCCCCGCCTTCGGCGTTGTGGGCGCTGCCTACGCCACCGTTATCGGCCAGTGCGTCTCTTTCCTTCTGGCCTTGATTTTCCACCTGAAGGTCAACACGGAGATCTCCAACCGGCTGCGGTACTTAAAACCCTCCGGGCGGATCATCCGGGAGATTTACGCCATCGGCCTGCCCGCCATCATTGCCCAGGCCCTTATGTCCGTCATGACCTACGGCCTGAACATCATCCTGATTACCATCAGCGAGTCCATGGTGACGGCCTACGGCCTGTACTACAAGATTCAGCAGTTCATCCTCTTTGCCGCCTTCGGCCTGCGCGATGCCATCACTCCCATCATCTCCTTCAGCCACGGGATGCGGAACAAGGCCCGGATCAAGGAGGGCATCAAGTACGGCATGCTCTACACCCTGGTGATCATGTTGGTGGGCACCGTCCTGGTGGAGGTGCTGGCCGGCCCCTTCTCCCAGGTCTTTGGGCTGTCGGGCGAGACCCAGGCCCTCTGCATCAGCGCCATGCGGATCATCTCCATCAGCTTCGTGTTCGCCGGGGCCAACATCGCCTTCCAGGGGGTGTTCCAGGCGCTGGACGGCGGCCTGGAATCCCTGATTCTGTCCCTGTGCCGGCAGCTGATCTTTGTTCTGCCGGTGGCCTGGCTCTTTGCCCGGCTGGTCCGCCAGGCCGTGGCCGGTTCCTGGCTGGTGTGGACCACCTTCCCCATCGCCGAACTCGTTTCCGTTCTCATCGCCTGTCTCCTGATGCGGCGGATCAACAAGCGGATCGCCGCCTTGGGCGCATAATTTTCATGGATAGCACCACAAGCCCCTGTGCCTGCCCCCAGGCACGCCATCACAAGGAAAGAAGGGAACCAAATGAAACAAAGAATCATTACGATCAGCCGTCAGTTTGGCAGCGGTGGGCGCACCATCGGAAAAGAAGTGGCCTCCAGGCTGGGTATTCCCTGCTACGACCAGGAGCTCATTGAGAAGATCGCGGAAAAAAGCGGCTTTGCCAGGGAGTACATCGCCGAGCACGGCGAGCACACCACCCACAGCAGCTGGCTGGCCAGCATGTTCTCCACCCGGGACATGAAGGGCAACTCCAACCAGGATTACCTGTGGAACATCCAGCGGAAGGTGATCCTGGAGCTGGCAGAGAAGGAGTCCTGCGTCATTGTGGGCCGGTGCGCAGACTATATCCTCCAGGATGTGGCAGACTGCCTCACCGTGTACATCCATGCCGCCCCGGAAAAGCGGGCAAAGCGGATTGTCGAGCAGTACGGCGAGCGGTCCGATTCCCCGGAAAAGCGTCTGAAGGACAAGGACAAGCGCCGGATTTCCTATTACGAGTTCTACACCGGGCTGGAGTGGGGTGCTGCCCAGAACTACCATCTCTGCCTGGACAGCGGCGTTCTCGGCCTGGACACCTGCGTGGACATTATCACAAAGCTGTACTGAACAAAACGGCAGGATCATTCTCATGAATGATCCTACCGTTTTGTTGTTGACATTGTTCCGCTGTGCTTGTATAACTGGAAGTAAGAGAAGAAGTAATCCAGGCTGCCCGGGAGGGACGAACCATGAAAAAGGAAGTACCGGAAAACCGGGCGTACAGAGGAAACCCCCTCACCATATCCAGCAGCGCCTTTGCAGAGGGCGGGTGGATTCCCGACCGCCACAGCGGTTACGGAGAGGATCGCTCGCCGGAGCTGATTCTGGAGGGGATTGACCCGGCTGCGGTCTCCATGGCTGTTACTTTGGACGACGCCGACCACCCCCTTTTCCCCAACTACAACCATTGGGTGGCGTGGAATCTGCCGGTGGTCCCTGTGATCCCGGCGGGACTTCCCCGGGGCGCACTTGTCCGGGAGCCCATCTGCCTGGAGCAAGGAATGGCCTACGGAAAGCATTGCTACCGCGGTCCCAAGCCGCCCTTTCACTGGTGCCATGAATACCGTTTCACCGTTTACACCCTGGACGCCAGGCTGGACCTGCCGGCATCCTCCGACAAAAGCGCCCTGCTGGCTGCCATGGAGGGTCATATTCTCCAGTCAGGCACACTGACGGGCAAATATCAGCGAAATCACAAGCTATAACAGAACAAACAGGACACGCCGCAAAAAACGGCGTGTCCTGTTTGTTACTTGACCCAGTCCTGGTAGGGCTGCGCGTCCAGCCGGTCCCGGCAGCCCAGCTTTTTGGCGATGCGGCCCACAAACACCCGCTGAACACGGCGGCCAAAGAGACGGAACATCCGGAGCTGTCCCTCAGGCAGATTCTCCGGCCCGGCAAATTGCCCCACGGTTTTCTCATCGAAGGTGTTGGTTTTGGCGTACTGCCGCCCCATCTCCGTAAAGCCTACCAGCATCTTCCGGCGGTTCTTTTCGCTGGTCAGTCCCAGCCCGAACATATCGCCCTTGATGAGAGTTCCCCCATAGGAGCACCCCAGCTGGGCAGGAAGGGTTTTCACATAGGCTTCGCAGCACCGGCTCTGAGACGCTTCCGGAAAGCCCCCCTGAACCAGAAAGGACAGCTGGGTTCCCGGCTCCGTCTTGGGCTTCAGCCCCGCCAGAAACTCCAGCAGGATGCCGGGGACGTTCTCCACATACAGGGGCAGAGCGATGAGCACATTGTCACAGGCGTCAAAGGCCGCCGCCGCGCTGGTCCACTGCTTCCGGTCGGAGAGGTACCAGACCTCCGTGGTATTGCCCCCTTCCTCATACCCCTGCCGGAAGGCTTCTATAATCTTCGCCGTGTTGCTGCGGGCCTGGGGTCTTGCAGCGCCGCTGATGATAACTAGATGCATGCCAGCACCTCCTTTGCCTGATGGATGGGAAAGGCCCCCAGGCTGCTTCCGCCCAGGTTCAGGACCACCCGGTCCAGCCAACGGTTCAGGTAGTCCCCGTCCGCGCTCCCGGCGTACAGCAGCCCGAACCGGTATTCCTTGTCATACCGGGGCACGTGGCGGCACTGGCCGTCCACGATGTGGATGTACATGGTTGCAAGAGGCAGCAGCCGGTCAATCACGTTCTTCATCCGGAAGTCCACGAAGTTCAGGGCTGTCCCTGCCAGAAACACCGCCGCGTCGCATGCCAGATAAGCCTTCAGCACATCCTCATAGCCGTCCCGGATGGAACAGAGCCCCGGGGTTTTCAGCCAGCAGGCGTTGCAGCCCACGCAGGGGCTAAACTGCTTTTCATAGACGTTCATCACCCGGCACGCAGCCTTTTCACTCAGGGTCCGGATGGCAGCCAGCGCCTCCGGGTGGTCCTGGGGAAGGGTGCTCACGATCAATACTTCCTTTTTCATGTCTTCTCCTCCTGCCCCCTTAAATCAATTTCCGGTACCACCCCAGAACTGCCTCCAGATTTTCCTCGCTGACATAGCTGCCGCCGTGGTGCAGTAGCGCCAGCATGGCCTCTTCCTGGGGGCTGCGGTTCTTCTTGGCCGCCAGGCCCTTGCCTGCGGTCTGGATCATCAGCTTGTAAACGCCCCCCAGGCGGTCAAGATCAAACCCGCCCTGCATGGTGAACACTGGCATGGAGGGGGATAACCGGTTGGTTTTGCGCAGGTCCTGGATCTGGGAACCGGTCTCCCCCATCCCCACGCCGCAGACCGCCTGCACACGGTAGCGTTTGGCGGCTTTGGCATAGCCCTGCACCTTTCCGGCCATGAGCCAGCCCAGATAGATGATGCAGTTGCCCGCCGGCAGCTTCTCCGCGGCTTCATCCAGGGAATACACCGGAAGCCCTGTCTTCTCCCCCAGCAGCATGGCATACTGCCGGGTATAGCCGGTGTTGGATGTATACACGATTGCGTTCGGGTTCATAGTATCGCTCCTTAATTTTTTTACTTTCCGCCGGTTTCATCCGCCGCCGGCAGAGCGCGGGTTTCTTCCAGCTCCGCGCCGTAGCGGAAAACCAGAGAGGTGAGGATCAGGCCAATGCCCATGGCTATGCTGATGTTCCAGTCGCCGCCGGCACTCTGGTGCAGGTGGAAGATGACGCTCACCACCGCCGCCACAATGACCGCCACCATGGGAAGCACGATGGTGCGGATGCCCAGGTTCTTGATCTGCCGGGCGCCCTCCATAGTAAAGGGCGTGCCGTCTGCCTGCTCCGCCCTCAGATAGCGGTAGGCAAAGGCCAGCAGGACGCCGTCTGTCAGGGCGAAGATGGTTTCAGTCAGGAGAACGCCAATCAGTTCGGCCAGGCCACCGGTCTCGGTCAAGCGGTACAGCACTTCCTGGCTGGCCCCAACCACAACCCCGCCGTGATACCACACCACGCCGCACAGCATACCCAGCGCCGCAAGACCGGCCCAAACGAAGCAGAGGATCATGGCAATTTTGGTAAGAATCTGAAAGACCTGGAAGGTCTTTTGAACAGTTTGTAAGGATTTCATAACGCTTCCTCCTTTTTTGTTTCCATGGATATTGTACAAAATCCCCGTCTTTCCCGATAGGCGGATTTTTCCGCCGTTTGTGTCAATTTTATAGGCATGAAAATTCCGGGCAAGGCAGCTTCTGCCTTGCCCGGAATGGTTGTGATATTTGGTTCAAACAGAGACGGCACGGTGTTTTCTCTTCCCGGACAGAAGGTTCATCACCACATACAGGGCCACGGCCACGCCGATGCCGGCAAGCAGGACCAGATACATGGCAGAAAGCTCCACCTTGTCCCCAAAGAAATAGAGGTTGCAGTCCACGCTGTCCCGGATGGCCTCCACCACCGCCGGGGGGAAGCCCTGCTCCCCCATCTCCTGGAACACGCCCCGCATGGCATGGTTGCGCAGCAGGGAGGTGCCATAGGTGCCCGGCAGGAAAGAGATCACCTTCTGCAGCCCATCGGAGAACTGGGAGATGGGCATGTAGGCCCCGCAGACAAAGCCGTAGCCCGCGCTGACGATGGTCCCCACCGCCGAGGCCTGCCCCTGGGTGGACAGGAAGAAATTGACGCAGGAGGCCAGGGCCGTGCCGAAGAGCACCAGCAGCGCCACACTCAGAAACAGCAGCGCCACGTCCCCAGCGGTGAGATACCATCCCACCCATGCCAGATATCCCAGGCAGACTCCCGCCGCCGCAAAGCAGATGAGCAGCGTGGTCAGCAGGGTGGACAGGTAATAGCTTATGGCCAGAACGCCGGGCTTCACCGGCGCGATGGTCAGATCCCGCCGGGCGCCGGTGATCTTGTCCTGCACCATCAGCAGATTGGAGCAGAATGCCACCGTCACGCAGCTCACCGCCAGCAGAGAGGACACCAGCTCGCCGCCTACGCAGCCACCGATCAGCTGGTCAGAGGCCACGGCTCCCGCCGCCTCCAGCGCGCTGCGGAAGGTGTCCTCGTAGACATTCCCCAGAAAGGTGCCGTACAGCACCAGCAGGATCAGAGGGGTAATCAGAGAGGTGAGGAACATCCCCTTGTCTTTGAAATATAATTTGGTGTTGCGCTGAACCAGCGCGCCCAGCCCTGTCATTTCTCCATCCCTCCAGCCATCTGTTTGCCTGTCACCGACAGGAACACGTCGTCCATCCTGCCCTTGGTAATCTCATAGTCCCGGAAGACCTCCGGGTGGCTGCGGATCAGCTCCGTTGCCGCCGCCGTGTCGGGCACGGACACCCGGTAGGCGTCCCGGATGGCCTCATAGGGCGCGCCCAGCTGCCTTACCTGCCCTTCCTCCACCCCATACAGGGTGATGAAGTCCCCGGTGTAGCTGTTTTTGAGAGCCAGGGGCGTTCCTTCCGCGGCGATGCGGCCGCTGTCCAGGATCACCACATAGTCCGCGTCGGCGGCCTCCTCCATGTAGTGGGTGGTCAGGAACACCGTCATTCCTTCCGTTTTCCGAAGGTCGCCCACCACCTTCCACAGCATGCTTCTGGTCTGGGGGTCCAGTCCGGTGGTGGGCTCGTCCAGAATCAAAATTTGGGGGCGGTGCAGCAGCGCCCGGGCAATGTCGATTCTCCGCCGCTGGCCGCCGGAGAGCTTGCCCACAGGGCGCTTCAGCAAGCTGCCCAGGTCCAGAAGGTCGGACAGCTCCTCCAGCCTTGCCCGAAATTCCCTGCCCCGGATGCCGTACAAAGCCGCGCGGCTTTTCAGGTTGTCCCGAACGGACAGGTCCTTGTCCAGCACGGAGCTCTGGAACACCACGCCCAGGCTGCGCTTGATGCGGTCCGGGTCCTCGTCCAGGTTGACCCCGCCTATCCGCACGGTTCCTCCGTCCTTGGCAAGCTGGCCGCACAGGATGTTGATGGTGGTGGACTTTCCCGCTCCGTTGACTCCCAGGAAGGCGAAAAGCTCGCCCTCCTTCACCCGGAAGCTGAGGTTCTGCACCGCCTGCACCTGGCCGAAGCGTTTGTACAGGCCTTCGATTTCCATGATGTCGCCCATGGTTTCTTCCTCCTGTCCGCTCAATATCTCGCCTGGCAGGGAATCAGGATGGCGGCAATGAGGTAAGCGATCAGACCGCTGCCACCCATGGCGCAGAACACCACCCAGGCCAGCCGGATCAGCGTGGGGTCCACATCGAGGTACTCGCCGATACCGCCGCAGACACCGGCGATGATTCTGTTGTCGTTGGATTTATACAGTCTCTTATTCATGGTTTAACCCTCCTAATGAAAAATCAGTAAGTAATAGGCGTCCGGAACAGGAAACTCAGGACACAGTCCGCGGCAAACAGGGTGAGAAGGATTCCGCAGGCCGAAACAACCGTTCTCTCCTGCGCCCTGCGGTACAGCGTTTCTCCCACCGGCTCCAGCAGATAGTGAAACACCAAACCCAGAACCCCGAAGCTCACCACGCTCCGAAAGCAGATGATGCCGTCCAGGTTCAGAAACAGCCCCCGGTAATCCCACAGCCGCAGGCCGAAGGCGTGGATGCCCACATACCCGACCAGGTACTCCACCACACCGGCAACGGCTACGCAGAGCAGGAACAGCAGGACCGGATGCTTTTTCAGCGGCTTCAGGGCGTAGATTCCCAAAGCCCCAACGCCGTAGATGGGCAGCCAGGGGCCGTACAGAACCCCCCGGTTTCGCAGCATCCCCTCGGTGATCCAGTAGAAAATCTCCTCGTAGACCCAGCCCACCAGGCAGCCAAGCAGAAAGATCAGAAACACATAGCACAGTTTTTCCGCAGTCTCATTGCGGCGGTAAGCAATTGCACAGCCTTCCATTTTTTCTCCACTTCCCTTCTCATTTCTTTGACCATATTCTACAAAAAATCCCCTTTGGCCGATAGGCGCGTTTTGCAGGAGAATGTGTCTGATTTATAGAGCATTCAAAACAAAGAAACAGAGTGTGAACCCCCTTTGGATGTTCACGCTCTGTTTGTTAGTTTCCTGTTCGTTTTTCAAGGACAAATTCCTGCACCGGACTGCCGAAAGCCTCTGTCAGCGCGCCTTCCGCAAAGCCCAGCTTCTTGTAAAAGGCTCTGGCGGCAGCGCCTGCGGGGTCTCCCTCCCGATAGGTGGTCACGGTAACCGCCCGCTCCGGGTCCATTCGCGGGAGTGCATAAGCCACCAACTTTTCCGCTGTGTGCCGCCTGCGGAAGGCCGGCTCTACCGCCAGAAAGCAGAGCTCGTTGTCCTCTCCGGAAAACAGGAGGACCCCCACCACGCGGCCGTCCTCCACCGCACAGACGGCTTCCCTTCGGCGCATAAACCCCCGGACCGTTTCCCGGTGGGCTTCCAGCGCCTCCCGGGTCTCCAGGCCTGGAAAGGCGTCCTTTACTTCGGCGGCCAGCTCCATCCGGCCGACCAGGTCCCCCTCTGTTCCCAATCTCAGTTCCATCATCGCTCCCGCCTTCTTTCCCTTCGGCGGCGGGGAGGGGTGCCCTCTGCCGCCTTTTCCCGCTTCCGTTCGCAGGGGCGGCTGCGCCTGGACCCCTGATGATACGCCCGGCATGCTTCACAGTCTCCGTGCCGGGGACAGTCCGTCCGCTTGCATGGGCATTCGATTGGATTCATGGTGCCCGTCCTCCCTCCGCGTTCTCAAGGAAATCCCGCCGGTATTGAGACGGGGTGATGCCCTCGGACTTCTTGAACACCTTGGTGAACACCCGGTAGTCCCCGTAGCCCGACTGTTCCGCCACCTCGGCGATGGACAGGGGGGTGGAGAGCAGCAGCTTTTTGGCCTTCT
>JAEDJB010000078.1 GCA_016296565.1 Oscillospiraceae bacterium | reverse complement strand
ATCTTTCCATTTCTCGTCCATAAAGAAAACCGCCCTGCGGGATGCCGGCAGGGCGGTTTGATATTATGCGAGATTTTGCTCATAGAGCAGGGCCAGGCCCTTGGAGAGCAAATGGGGATCGTAAACATGGGGGTGGCTGCAGAGCTGCTCCACATAGCGGGCCAGCCCCCCGGTGATTACCAGGGTCACGGGCTTTCCCAGCTCGGACTCGATGCGGGAGACCATCCCGTCCACCATGGCCGCCGTGCCCACCACGGCGCCGGAGAGCATACACTCCCGGGTGTTCCGGCCGATCACATAGTCCGGGGTGTCCAGGTCCACGTTGGGCAGCTGGGCCGCCCGGTCGCTGAGAGCGGACAGGCTGGTGTCCAGCCCGGGGGCGATGATGCCCCCCAGGAACTGCCGGTCCTCATCCAGCACGTTGAAGGTGGTGGCGGTACCCATGTCCACCGTGACGGCGGGCAGAGGGAACTGGTTTGCTACCCAGGCGGCGTCCACCAGGCGGTCCAGCCCCACCTGACCAGGGTCCGGCACCTGCATGGTAAGGCCGGTCCGGCTGTCTTTGGTGATGAGCACAGGGGGCTTTCCGGTGATGATGCGCACGCAGCTGCTGAGAGGCGCGATGAGGCAGGGGACCACGCTGGAGAGGACAGCCCCCTCAAACACAGACGGGTCACACTTTTTCTTCTTCAGCAGCCAGCGGATTTCCCGCAGGTAGTCGGTGGTCTTCCAGGCAGGGACGGTGTCGATCTTGCCGCAGAAATGGACGGTGTACCCCTGCTCGGGGTCCCGTTCCAGGCCGCCCAGGCTGACGGTGGTGTTGCCGATGTCAATGGTGAGGATCATACGCGGTCTCCCCCTTTTCCGTTTTTCAGGCCTGCCGGTGCTGCTGGATCTCGTCCAGCAGTTGGGCGGCCACCTGGTCCTTGCCCATGAGGGGCAGCTGCTTGGTCTCCTCTTTGGTGATGATGGTGACCACGTTGGTGTCCACGCCGAAGCCGGCGCCTTCCACCTTCAGGTTGTTGGCCACAATCATGTCCAGATGCTTCTTGTCCAGCTTGGCCCGGGAGTTTTCCAGCATGTCCCGGGTTTCCATGGAAAAGCCGCAGACGAACAGGCCGGGGTGACGGTTCTGGGCCACCCAGCCCAGGATATCGCTGGTGCGGGAGAGGGGGATGCTCATCTCCCCGTCCTTCTTCTTCATCTTGTCCTCGGCCACGTTGGCAGGGCGGTAGTCCGCCACAGCCGCCGCCTTGATAAGGATATCGGTCTCCGGCAGGGCCTCCTGGATGGCGGCCAGCATGTCCGCCGCAGTGGTTACGGGCTTGGTCTCCACAAAGGGAACCGGGTCCAGGGACACGGGACCGGAGATCAGGGTGACCTGGGCGCCCCGGAGCATAGCCTCCCGGGCAATGGCGTAGCCCATGCGGCCGGTGCTGTGGTTGGTGAGATACCGCACCGGGTCCAGAGACTCCTGGGTGGGACCGGCGGTTACCGTCACCCGGACCCCTGCCAGGTCCTTCTCCCGGGCAATCTCCCGGCAGATGTGATCCAGCAGGACCTCAGGCTCCGGCAGCTTTCCGCTGCCCACCGCCTGGCAGGCCAGTACGCCGCTGGCGGGCTGGATGATGCCGAAGCCGTACCGCTCCAGGGTTGCCAGGTTGTCCTGGGTGATGGGATTTTCCAGCATGGCGGTGTTCATGGCTGGGGCAACCAGCTTTTTGCACTTGGCAGCCAGCACCACGGTGGTGAGCATGTCGTCAGCAATGCCGTGGGCCAGCTTGGCGATGACGTTGGCGGTGGCCGGAGCGATCAGGATCAGGTCGGCGGCAGTTGCCAGGGAGATGTGAGTGATGTCGTATTGAAAGTCCCGGGCGAAGGTATCCACCACGCATCGGTTGTTGGTGAGGGATTCAAAGGTCAGGGGTGTGATGAACTGGGTGGCGTTCTCGGTCATGACCACATGGACGTCCGCCCCGGCCTTGCGCAGGGCGCTGGCCACGTTGGGCATTTTGTAGGCGGCAATGCCGCCGGTGACGCACAGGAGAACGCACTTTCCTTGCAGATTTTCCATTCTCAACGCTCCATTTTCCGGCACAGGCGGCTTACATGTCCTTCAGCAGGCCGTGCTTTTCATAGGTAGTGACCCGGGCGATCTTGTTGTTCTCGTCCACAAAGACCACGTTGGGGTGATAGTCGTTCTTGACCTCCTCAGGGGTCATCTGGGCGTAGGACATGATGATGATCTTGTCTCCCACGCTGACGCAGCGGGCGGCCGCGCCGTTAAGGCAGATCATGCCGGAACCGGCTTCCCCGGCGATGGTATAGGTCTCGAACCGGCTGCCGTTGTCGATGTCCACGATCTGGACCTTTTCATATTCCAGAATCCCGGAGGCATCCAGCAGGTCCTGGTCCACGGTGATGGAACCCACATAGTTGAGCTCTGCCTGGACCACAGTGGCCCGGTGAATCTTTCCCTTCAGCATTTCTACGGTCATGTTGTTACGCTCCCTTTTCTACAATGAAGTTATCAATCAGGCGGGTCTTGCCGATATAAACTGCCATGGCCACCAGAACAGTGCCATCAATCCGGTCCACAGGCATCATGGTCACGCCGTCCACGGCGGAGACATAGTCGATCCGGGCCAGAGGCTCGGTCTGGATGTTGGCGGTCATGGCCGCCACGATCTTGTTGGCATCGGTCTCCCCTTCCTCTACCATCTTCTGGCCCAGGAAGATGGACTTGGACAGGATCAGGGCTGCCTGCCGCTCCTCGGGGCTCAGGTAGGTGTTCCGGGAGGACTTGGCCAGGCCGTCGGCTTCCCGGACGATGGGGCAGCCCACGATCTCGATGCCGTAGGACATATCCCGGACCATCCGGCGGATGATGGCCAGCTGCTGGGCGTCCTTCTGGCCGAAAAAGGCCTTGTCGGGGGTTACGATATTAAAAAGCTTGGAGACCACGGTGCACACACCCCGGAAGTGGATGGGGCGGGTCTTGCCGCACAGCTGCTTGGGCATGTCGGAGAGTATTTCCACATAGGTGGCTGCATCCTCAGCGTACATTTCGGACACCTCGGGATGGAAGACCATGGCGCAGCCGTGCTCCTCCAGCAGGGCGCAGTCCCGGTCGAAATCCCGGGGATAGGCCTCCAGGTCCTCGTTGGGGCCGAACTGGGTGGGGTTGACAAAGTCGGAAGCCACCACCCGGTCACACATGGAGACGGCCTTATCCACTAAGCTGGCGTGGCCTTCGTGAAGGTAACCCATGGTGGGCACCAGGCCCACGGTGAGCCCCTCCTGCTTCCACGCCCGCACCTGGGCGCGCACTTCTTCGATGGTTGTCGCAATGACCATAGTTGATCTCCTCACAGTACAGAACAGATTTTAAAAGGTTCCTCGGGGTTATATTCCCGGTCCAGCCGGGACAGGACTGCGTCGGAGCAGTCGCTCTTGCTGTAGGACTCCCTGGCCGTGGGGAAGGAGCCGTCCTTCACCTGGCTGTCATAGTCCTGGAAGGCCTGCTTCATCAGCTGGCCCACCTGGGCAAAGTTTTTCACGAACTTGGGCACATGCTCGCCGCTCATGCCCAGCATGTCCTGATACACCAGCACCTGGCCGTCGCAGCCGCTGCCGGCGCCGATGCCGATGGTGATGATGTCCAGCTTCTTGGTGATGAGGGCAGCCAGCTTGGGGGGTACGCACTCCAGCACCACGGCGAAGGCCCCTGCCTCCTGCACGGCCAGGGCGTCCTCCAGCACCCGGCGGGCGCTGTCTTCTTCCTTCCCCTGGACCTTAAAGCCGCCGTAGGAGTGGTAGGACTGGGGGGTCATGCCCACATGGGCGCAGACGGGAATCCCGGCGGCGGTGATGGCGCGGATCTGGGGGCAGACCTCCTTGCCGCCTTCCAGCTTCACGCAGTCCACCATAGCTTCCTTCATCATCCGCCCGGCGTTGGTCAGTGCCTGCTCGGGCGAGACCTGATAGCTCATAAAGGGCATATCCAGCACCACAAAGGTATTCTTGCAGGCCCGGGCCACACTGCGGCCATAGATAATCATCTCATCCACGGTGACAGGCAGCGTGTCGGGATAGCCCTGCATGGTCATGCCGAGGCTGTCGCCGACAAGGATCGTATTGATCCCAACTTCATCCATAAGGCGGGCGGTAGAATAGTCGTAACAGGTCAGCTGAGAAATCTTCTCTCCTCTGGCCTTCATTGCGGCCAGGGTGGCAACCGTATTCTGTTTCATATACTCGATCCTTCCTTTAGTATGTCGTTCATGGGCGCATAGTTTGTGTCAGGGTGCTTTTTCCGGGCCAGGTCTACCAGCTTCCGGGAGGCTACCCGGTAGAGCTGGCGGGAGGAGTCATCCGACAGGCAGGCCAGATGCTTGGCCACCGTCTCTGTGTCGCACCGCTCCACCGGACCGGTGAGAGCCGCCTCCGGTCCGTCCTGGATGAGATGCTCCAGGTTGGCCCGCATCAGGGGGGCCAGGGCAGAACGGGCCAGCTCCTGGGAGAAGCCGCAGCTACCCAGCAGCTCCAGGCTCTCCTCCACCAGGGCGCAGACCAGGTTGCTGGCCATAGCGCAGGCGGCATGGTAGCGGACCTTCCCCTCTCCGGAGATGATCTGCACCTTGGGGCCCAGGGCCGTGAGCGTGTCCCGCCACCAGGTCAGGTGGGGACCCTCCCCTTCCAGGCAGAAAAAAGCACCCGGCAATTCCCGATAGGCAGTGTACTTACTGCTGATTGGGAACAGCGGGTGGATCGAATAATGGTAAGCGCCGGTGTCTGCCGCGCCGGGAAAGGCTTCCCGGGCAGTCATGGCGCCGCTGCAATGACAGATTTGTTTTCCTGTGAGCCCATACTCCCTCAGCTGGGTATAAACCGAGGGAATCATTCCGTCTGGAACAGTCAAAAAGAGCGCGTCACTATCCTGAACCAATGACATAAGGCTGTCGTATTGCTTCGTGCTGGTAAATAACGCCGCTTCCTGGGCCGATCCTTGGTGCCTGCTGTAGTAGCCGGTCACCGGAATGCCGCCCTGAACAAAAAACTTGCCCAGGGAGAAGCCAACTTTTCCTGCTCCTATGAATCCAATTTTCATCGTATCACCCTGCTTTCTTTTCGGCAGGTGACGCGGTGCTTTTCCGTTCCGTAAAGACGGAGCTCCAGGGAATTTGCCGGTACAGTTTCCAATTCTTCGGAATACCATCCGCTTGTGGCTGGCGCTGAAAAAAACAGCCCGCCAAACCAACGCGGACATTGTAACATTCGACACAAAAGATGTAAAGAACTATTTTTGAAAATTGTAAAATTTTTTGCGCCTTTTTTTGCAGGTTTCCGAAGAAAATGGGCCGGGTCTTCCCCCGTTGGGAAAGACCCGGCCTCGGTTTGTCAGAGTTTGCAGTGGCAGGCTCCGCTGCACCCGGCGCAGCCGCCGCCGCAGGAAGGCTGGCCGCGCTTTTTCTGGCGAACCAGATAAACAATGATGGAACCAACAATCACTGCCAGCACCGCGGACAGGACGATGGTACCTGCATTACTTGCCAAGAAATCTAACATGGATGATTCCTCCTGTTTCGCAGTTTGGAAAAAGGCTTGCTCAGACAGCTGCCTTGGACTTGCCTCTGCTCTTGAGGGTGGTGGCCTCCTTGTAGGGGCGGAAGAGCATGTAGGCAATCAGGACAATAAAGACAATCGCGACGATCACGCCGATGATGTTGGGGCTGCCGGTAAAGAGCATCCCCAGCTGATAGATGATGAGGGAGACCACATAGGCCAGACCGCACTGGTAGCCGATGGCGAACCAGGTCCACTTGGCGGAGTTCATCTCCCGGCGGATGGCGCCGATGGCGGCAAAGCAGGGAGCGCACAGCAGGTTGAAGGCCAGGAAGGCATAGCCAGCCAGGGCACTCATGCCCTCGAAGTCCAGCACGCCGAAGACGCCCACGACCTCTTCCTTGGCCACAAGACCCATAATGGTGGCAACGGTGGCCTTGATGTTGCCGAAGCCCAGAGGGGAGAAAATCCAGCAGATGGCGCCGCCGATGATGCCCAGGACGCTCTGCTCCAGTTCCATCTCGGTGCTGAACATAAACTGTCCGTCCACCGCGCCGAAGCAGGAGCCAGCCCAGATCACAATGGAGGCCAGCAGGATGATGGTACCGGCCTTCTTAATGAAGGACCAGCCGCGCTCCCACATGGAGCGGAGGATGTTGCCCACAGTGGGCCAGTGATAGGCGGGCAGCTCCATGACAAAGGGAGCGGGGTCGCCGGAGAACATCCGGGTCTTCTTCAGCATGATGCCGGAGATGACGATGGCGGCGATGCCCAGGAAGTACGCGCTGGGGCCAACCCACCAGGCGCCGCCGAAGATGGCCACAGCGATGAGGGAGATGATGGGCAGCTTGGCCCCGCAGGGGATGAAGGTGGTGGTCATAATGGTCATGCGGCGGTCCCGTTCATTTTCAATGGTACGGGAGGCCATGACGCCGGGGACGCCGCAGCCAGTGCCGATGAGCATGGGGATGAAGGACTTGCCGGACAGGCCGAAGCGGCGGAAGATCCGGTCCATCACAAAGGCGATCCGGGCCATGTAGCCGCAGGACTCCAGGAAGGCCAGGAAGATAAACAGCACCAGCATCTGAGGCACGAAGCCCAGAACAGCGCCCACACCGGCCACAATGCCGTCCAGAATCAGGCTCTGGAGCCAGTCAGCGCAGCCCACAGCGTTCAGGCCGTTTTCCACCAGCACGGGGATGCCGGGCACCCAGGTGCCGAACTCGGAGGTGTCCGGGGCGTTTTCCATGGCCTCGTCATAGATAGCGGAAATGTCATACCCGGCCTCGGCCAGGGCATCGCCATAGGAGCCGTAGGCCTCGTCAAAGGCTCCGAAGTCCTCTTCCTCGATGGCACCCAGGATATCCTCCGCGCCAACCACACCGGCGTCCGCGGCGGCCTGGACGTTCAGCACCAGCTCGTCGGTGTAGACGTTTTCCGCGGCGTAGTCGGCCATGGCGGACTCATAGGCTGCCGAGCCGCTGCCGAAGAGGTGGAAGCCATCGCCGAACAGGCCGTCATTGGTCCAGTCGGTGACCCAGGTGCCCACGGTGCTCACGGAGATGTAGTACACCACGATCATGACCAGGGCAAAAATGGGCAGGGCGGCAAACCGGTTGGTAACCACCCGGTCGATCTTGTCGGAAACCGTCATCTGACCGGCGCTCTTCTTTTTGTAGCAGCCCTTCAGCATGGAGGCGATGTAGACGTACCGCTCATTGGTGATGATGCTCTCAGCGTCGTCATCCAGCTCCTCCTCGGCGGCCTGGATGTCCTTTTCCATGTGGTCCAGCACCGTCTGGGGAAGGCTCAGCTGTTCCAGCACCTTGTCGTCCCGCTCAAAGATCTTGATGGCGTACCATCGCTGCTGCTCCGGGGGCATGTCGTGGACCGCCGCCTCCTCAATGTGGGCCAGGGCGTGCTCCACCGCACCGCTGAAGGTGTGCTGGGGGATGGTTGCATCAGCACCCGCCGCGTCGATGGCTGCCTGGGCAGCCTCCATGACGCCGGTGCCCTTCAGGGCGGAGATCTCCACCACCGGGCAGCCCAGCTCCCGGGACAGCTCCTTAATGTCAATGTGATCCCCGTTCTTTTTCACCAGGTCCATCATGTTGACGGCCAGCACCACGGGGATGCCCAGCTCCGTCAGCTGGGTGGTCAGATACAGGTTGCGCTCCAGGTTGGTGCCGTCCACAATGTTCAGGATGGCGTCAGGCCGCTCCCCCACCAGATAGTTTCTGGCCACCACTTCTTCCAGGGTATAGGGAGACAGGGAATAGATGCCGGGAAGGTCCATGATGACCACGTCCTTGTGGCCCTTGAGTTTTCCTTCCTTCTTCTCCACCGTAACGCCGGGCCAGTTGCCGACGAACTGGTTGGAGCCGGTGAGGGCATTGAACAGGGTGGTTTTGCCGCAGTTCGGATTGCCCGCCAAAGCAATGCTCAGTTCTCGCGCCATGTTCTCTCTCCTTTACGATGCATTAGGTTAGGCAAAGCTAACCTTTCGGGGTAAAAAAACGGGAGAATCTCCCGTTTGATCGCTTAACATTCGGGGAGCAGACTCACTCCACCTCAATCATTTCCGCGTCTGCCTTCCGCAGAGAAAGCTCATACCCGCGGACGGTGACTTCCACAGGATCGCCCAGAGGAGCTACCTTGCGGACGTAGACCTCCACGCCCTTGGTGATGCCCATGTCCATAATGCGCCGCTTCACCGCGCCCTCACCGTGGAGCTTCACCACGCGAACCGTTTGGCCGATTTTGGCCTGCCTGAGTGTGTTCATGCCTGCGCCTCCTTTACACCATGATCTTCCCTGCCATCTCCCGGCTGATGGCGATGCGGGAATCCTTTACATTGACAATCAGATCTCCACCGATGGCGGAAATCACCGTAACCCGACCGCCCACCACGAAACCCAGGTTTTCCAGGTGCTTTTTGGTTTCCGGTTTTCCGCCAACTCTGCGAATGATAGTCTCCTCGCCGGCGTCTGCAAACGTCAGGGGCATCATGACTTCGCCTCCAGTTTCTATATTGTATCCAAGATCTATGTATGGTTAGCAAAACCTAACCAACGGGCAAAAGAAATAGTTAGTCTTAACTAACTATTGCACAGTTTACCTCGTTTCCTCTTTGCTGTCAATGGTTTTTTGCCGTTTTTCCTTTCAGCCGAAAACTTTGTATTTTCCCACAAGAAGTTAGCGCGTGCTAACACCAAAAGCTGTGCAGATTTACAAGACAAAACCGGGAAGACGTCTCCCTCTCCCCTGCCT
>JAEDJB010000077.1 GCA_016296565.1 Oscillospiraceae bacterium | reverse complement strand
CCTTTGCCCGGGGAGAGATCTTCCTTATGGAAGGGGCCCTGGGTGAGCGCCTGAAGCGGGACCTCGGCCTGCTGCCCGACCCCAACGTGGCTCTGGCGGTCCACGGCACCACCAAGCCGGGGCGGGCCGCCCTGGAGGCGCCGTGGAAGGAGTACGCCGGGATCGCCGCAAGCTATGGGCTCCCCTTCCTGGCCACCACCCCCACCCGCCGGGCAGACCGGGACCGGGTGTCCGAAGGCGGCTTTGAGGAAAGCCTCATCCGGGAAAATGTCCGGTTTCTCCGGGCTGTTCTGGAGGACTGCCCCGGACGGACGTACCTGGGGGGCATGATGGGCTGCCGGGGAGACGCTTACACGGGCGAAGGCGCCCTACCCCGGGAAAAGGCGGCGGCCTACCACCAGTGGCAGGCGGCGCTTCTGGCGGAGGAAGGGGCGGATTTTCTCTACGGCGCTCTGCTGCCCACCCTGCCGGAGGCTCTGGGTATAGCCCAGGCCATGGCGGAGACCGGCTTGCCCTATATTCTGAGCTTCACCCTCCGGCGGGACGGCCGCCTGATTGACGGAACGCCCCTGGCGGACGCGATCCAGGCGGTGGACGGGGCTATGTCCCCTCCCCCGCTCTGCTTTATGACCAACTGCATCCACCCCGCTCTGGTCTATGAGGCCCTGTGCGCCCCCTGGAACCAGCCGCCTCAGGTACGGGAACGGTTCCGGGGCATCCAGGGAAACACCTCTCCCCTGTCCTATGAGGAGCTGGAGCGGGCTGCTGACCTGCTCACCACTGACCCGGTCTGCTTTGCCCGGGACACGGTCCGGCTGCGGGAGCTGGGGGCCTTTCAGATTTTCGGCGGCTGCTGCGGTACCGACGGCCGCCATCTGCGCCAGATCGCAAAGCTGCTTTCCGTCGGACGGTAACCAGCGGTTCCCGTCATTTTTTGAAAAAGAAGGCGATGACGTGACCCAAACGCACTCCCAAAGAAAACCCAACGCTGCCCTGGCCTGGAGAATTTTCTTTTATCTGCTGGGGCTTTTGGTTCTGGCTCTGGGCATTTCTATGAATACCAAGGCAGGGCTGGGGGTCTCTCCTTTGATCTCTGTGTCCTACAGCGCCGCCGCCATTTTGGGCCGGAGCTTTGCCAACATGACCTTGCTGCTCTACTCCGCCTATGTGGTGGTAGAGATGATTCTGCACCTGCTCCACAGCAAAGGCCTGGCCTGCCGGGGCAACCCGCCCAAGCGGAAGCTGGCAATGACCCTGCTGCTGGACGCGCTGCAGTTTCCTCTGAGCCTGGTGTTTACCCGGTTTCTCAATATCTTTGACATTATGATCCCCAACCTCGCCTCTGAGCAGGTGATGGGCTTTTGGGGCACCCTCCCCGGCCGGGTTTTGTTTCTGCTGGTGGCCATCTGCCTGACCGGCATTGGCGCGGCCTTTTCCCTGAATATGCGCATCATCCCCAACCCGGGAGACGGCATTGTCCAGGCCCTGTCTGACTCCACAGGCGCCAGCGTGGGGCTGACCAAAAACTTTATGGACCTGGGCAGTGTGGCCCTCACCTGTGTGGTCAGCCTGGCCTGCACCAGACATCTTATTGGCATTGGCCTGGGCACCGTTCTGTGCGTCATCGGCGTGGGCCGGGTGATCGCCGTGTTCAACCATCTGTGCCGCACAAAGACGCTGACCATGGCGGGGCTGGAGCCCTTCCCCAAGCTGAGGGCGGAGGAAGGAGCGGCTGCGTCATGACCATCGAAACCAAACGCCTGCTTCTGCGCCCCTGGAAGGACGAGGACGCGGAGGATCTGTATTTCTACGCCAGGGACCCCCGGGTGGGGCCCATGGCGGGCTGGCCGGTTCACACCAGCCCGGCGGACAGCCTCCAGGCCATCCGTTCTGTTCTCTCCCAGCCGGAAACCTACGCTGTGGTCCTGAAGGAGACCGGAAAGCCTGTGGGCAGCGTGGGGATTCTGTTTGAAATCAGCCGCATCGACGGGATGACAGATCAGGAAGCGGAGATCGGCTACTGGATCGGGGTCCCATACTGGGGCCAGGGACTGATCCCCGAGGCGGTGGAAGCCCTGCTCTTCCGGTGCTTCCGGCAGCTGGACCGGGAAGCCGTCTGGTGCGGCTATTATGACGGCAACGACAAGTCCCGCCGGGTGCAGGAGAAGTGCGGCTTTCAGTTCCACCACACGGAGTACGACCAGCCCACCCTTCTGGGGGACCGCCGCACGGAACACTTCTCCTGCCTGACCAAAGAGCAGTGGGAGACTGCCAGAGCCTGACCCATCCCCGAGAAGGTGAACCAAGACCCATGCACAAAAATGCGCGAACGCTACAACAGAATAAACGGCTGGCGGTGGCCCTAGTGGTTGTTTTCCTGGCGGCAACGGGACTGCTTTGCTGGCTGGTGGGGGTGCCCATGGTGCGCCTGGCCTCCGAGCCGGAGGTTTTTCGCCAGTGGATCCAGCAGCGCAGGCTGGGCGGGCAGCTGGTCTATGTGGGTATGGTGATGCTCCAGGTGCTGGCCGCCGTCATTCCCGGAGAGCCCCTGGAGATCGCCGGGGGCTATGCCTTCGGCGCCTGGGAGGGAACCATCCTATGCCTTATGGGCGGGACCTTGGGCAGCCTTCTGGTGATCTGTCTGGTGCGCCGGTTTGGGGTGCCCATGGCAGAGTTGTTTTTCTCCCGGGAAAAGCTCCGGTCTGTCCGCTTTCTGAAAAGCTCCTCCAGGCGGACCCTTTTGTTCCTGCTGGTATTCATGATTCCGGGAACCCCCAAGGACCTGCTGTGTTACTTCGCGGGTCTGACGGACATTAAGCTCCCCGCCCTGGCCCTGATCTGCTCCCTGGGCCGGCTGCCCGCTATTGTCACCTCCACCATCGGCGGCGACGCCCTGGGCACCCAAAGCTATGTGTTTGCCCTGGTTGTCTTTGCCGTTACCTTCCTCATCAGCGCCGCCGGTCTTCTGCTCTACCACAAAATCTGCAAAACCCAAAACGAGAAAAAGGATCACGGGTCATAAAGGCCGGAGGGTCTAATTTCCCTGGAACTTGAAAAAAGGACTGCCACAGCAGTCCTTTTTATGGTATACTATAAAAATCTGACACCAACGATTAAAAATCCGCAGAGCTGGTCTCTGCTGCGCTGGAGGTCCGTATGGATCATAAACTGGAAAAAATCCTGGCCCGGGTGCAGAAGCCCGGGCGTTATGTGGGCGGCGAATACAACGCCGTCCAGAAGGACAAGGCCCAGGTGGACTGCCGCTTTGCCTTCTGCTTCCCGGACACCTATGAAATCGGCATGTCCAACTTAGGGCTGCGCATTCTCTACGGGGTTCTCAACAAAATGGAAGGGGTCTGGTGCGAGCGGGTCTTTGCCCCCTGGGGGGACATGGAGGAGGCCATGCGGCAGGAGGGCCTGCCCCTCTACGCCCTGGAGAGCGGCGACCCGGTGAAGGACTTTGACCTCATCGGCTTCTCCCTGGGCTATGAGCTGGCCTACACCAACGTGCTGAATATGCTGGACCTGGCGGGCCTGCCTCTGCGCAGCGCCGACCGGACAGAGCTTACCCCCCTGGTGGTGGCCGGGGGAACCTGCACCTACAACCCGGAGCCCCTGGCCCCCTTTGTGGACCTCATCAACCTGGGCGAGGGGGAATACGTTCTGCCGGAGGTGGTCCAGCTCTACCGGAAAGCCCGGGACGAGGGCTGGTCCAAGGACCAGCTGCTCCGGGCTGCCGCGCAGATTCCCGGGGTTTATGTCCCCTCCCTGTACGACGTAGCTTACCACGAGGACGGAACCATCGCCGCCATCACCCCCAAAGACGGGGCACCGGAGAAGGTGACCAAGCGTATTGTCCAGGACATGGATGCCTCCTACTACCCCACCAAGACCATCGTCCCCTCCACCGAAGTCACTCACGACCGGGTGATGCTGGAGCTCTTCCGGGGCTGTATCCGGGGCTGCCGGTTCTGCCAGGCAGGCTTTGTCTACCGGCCGGTCCGGGGCCGCAGCCATGCGCTGCTGGCCAAGCAGGGCATTGAGGCCTGCCAGGACTCCGGCTACCAGGACATGACCCTCATGAGCCTGTCCTCCAGCGACTACCCGGACCTGCTGCCTTTGTGCGACCAACTGCTGGAGTGGTGCCAGCCCCGGAAGGTGAGCTTGTCTCTCCCCTCACTCCGGGCGGACAACTTTTCCATGAACCTGATGGAAAAGCTCCAGGCCGGCGGACGGAAGAGCGGCCTCACCTTCGCCCCCGAGGCTGGCTCCCAGCGCCTGCGGGACGCCATCAACAAGAATGTGACGGAGGAGGATCTGCTGAACTCCTGCCGCACCGCCTTTGCCGGAGGCTGGAGCAGCGTGAAGCTCTACTTCATGCTGGGGCTGCCCACGGAAACCGACGAGGACGTGCTGGGCATCGCGGACCTGGCCAACAAGGTCTACCACGTCTGGCGGAACAACACCCCCAACCGGTCCCGTGGGGTGCGGATCACCGTTTCCACCTCCTGCTTTGTGCCCAAGTCCCACACCCCCTTCCAGTGGGAGGCCCAGAACACCCAGGAGGAATATCTCCGGAAGGTCACCCTTCTGCGGGAGCACCTGCGGAACAAGTCCATCACCTACAACTGGCACGACCCGGAGACCAGCTTCCTGGAAGCGGCCCTCTCCCGGGGTGACCGCCGCCTGGCGGACGTAATCGAAACCGCCTGGAGAAACGGCGCCAAGTTCGACTCCTGGAGCGAGTATTTTAGCCTGGACACCTGGCTGAACGCCTTCCAGGCCAACGGCCTCTCCCCTGCTTTCTACGCCAACCGGGAGCGGGGCAAGGACGAGATTCTCCCCTGGAAGGTGATTTCCGACGGGGTGAAGGAGAGCTACCTGTGGAAGGAGCGCCAGGCCGCCTACGAAGGGGTCATCACCCCCGACTGCCGGGTGAAGTGCTCTGGATGCGGGGCCAACAAGCTGTGCGAAGGAGGGGTGTGCCATGTCTGACCAGCGGATTCTCTTTACCAAGTCCGGCACCGCCAAGTATATCTCCCACCTGGACCTGATGCACACCATGGAGCGGGCCTTTCTCCGGGCGGGGATCACCATCCGCCACACGGCGGGCTTTCATCCCCACCCCTACGTCTCCATTCCCCTGCCCCTCCCCCTGGGCTTTTCCAGCCAGTGCGAGCTGCTGGAGTTCGGACTGGTGGAGGGCAGCACCGTGGAGGAGCTGCCTCAAAAAATGAACCAGGCCCTGCCCGCGGGCATTCAGGTTCTCCAGTGCTACGACGGGGGACTGCCGTTTAAAAGGCTGGCCTATGTGCGCTATGACATCACCCTGGAGTTTGAAACGCCCCTGGCGGACCAGGCTGCCCAAGCCTTCCGGGACCTGCTGAGCCGGGAGAGCTTCGTGGTGCAGAAGCGCAGCAAGAAGGCCAAGAGCGGCTTTACCGAGGTGGACATCATCCCCCTGGTGGAGGCCGTGGAGGAAATCCGGCCGGAGGGAACCTTCCTCTACCTGACCCTCCTGCTGAAGGCCCAGAACCCGGGACTGAACCCCGATGTTCTTCTCCAGGGCTTCCGGGGGGAGCACCCGGAGCTGCCCATGATCTACACTGCCTGCCACCGGCGGGAGATTCTGGCCGAGGACAAGAAAATCTACCGATAACAAGTAGAAGGACCGGCTGTATCGCATGTTTACGATACAGCCGGTCCTCTTATTATTTTGAAGCGGAGGGAGGTTTCACCCTGTCCCGCCGGAACACCGCCGGGGTCACGCCCTCGCTGGCACGGAACAAAGCGGTAAATTGGCTGTGGCTCTCGTAGCCTACCCGGTGGGCGATCTCCGCCACCGGAAGGTTAGTTTCCTGGAGCAGGCGCTTGGCCTCCGCCAGGCGGGCGTTTCGCAGGTAGGCGTTCAGGGGCATCCCGTAAACCCGGTGAAAGGTCTGCTTCAGGGCGGTCAGGGAGAGGTGAAACTGTTTGGCAAGCTGGGCCTGGGTCAGACGGCAGTCCAGGTGGGCGGTGACATACTGCTGCACTTCCCGGATGCGCTCCACCTGGCTCTGGTCCAGATAGGGTGCGTCCCGCCCCGGGTTCTTGGGCTTTCCAGCGTCCAGGCACAACAGAAGCTCCAGGGTTTTCAGGCGCAGAAACCCGGTTTCGTGGGCATGGGGGACAGAAAACAGCCGCACCATGACCTGGCCGAGGGTGTTGGTCGTGGGGAGAATCCTGCCCCGGTTGGTCCGAAATTCGCCGGTCAGACGGTCTAGGCTCAGCGCTGTGTCCAGAAGTTCTTTGGACAAGGACTCCACCACTTCCCTGGCCTGCTGGGGCGCCAGGAACAGGGACAGGCCGGTGTACTTTTTGGACAGGAGCTGCACCGGCTCCGGCGGATGGGGCACAAACCAAACGCTGCCGCCGGTCAGGATGCGCGGCGGGGAACCGCCCCCCACCTGCACCCGTCCTGCCCGGCAGAAGTGAAGCTCCAGGGTTTCCCCTTTGGGTCCGGGGCAGTCCCTTCCGATCTCCTCCGGGTCATCTACAAAGCGAAGCCAGACCCCGGGAAAGGGACAGCAGCCTTCCGGCTCCCACAAGGTGTGTTCCTGCCGCTGGGTTACCTGCTCTTCCATGGCGTCTGCCCCTCCCCTTCTAGCTTTGGTTAGCAAAAACTAACTACAGAACAGTCGTGAGTTTACCACCGCTAACTCCTTCTGTCAAGTCCGAGTTGCAAAAAAAGGGACAGCAGAGGCCCCGCGCCTCTGCTGTCCGTTGGGCTTTGTTCCGTTGTTACTGATCCAGGTCCACAGCTGTTCCCAGAAAGACCGGCAGGCCGGTTTCCAGGTCCACGATCATATAGAGGAAGGGTCGGTCCAGGTACAAGGTTTTCACCTCTTCGGGGGCAGCGGCTCCTTCGCTGGCCTCCACGATGGTGGCAGCGCCTGCCTGGGTGCCACGCTCGTCCACAGTCAGGAAGGTCTTATGAAGGACCCGGCTGATGTACAGCGGGCCGTTGGCGGTCTCTCCCAGGGCAGAAAAATCTGCCAGGTCCGGGTCAAAGGCGTCGGTTATCCCCATGTCTTGAAGCAGCTCCGACAGTTCCCCGGTGTATTCACTCCGGAACTTGGGGATGGCGGTGTCTACCTTTACATTCTGGACGGTTTCCAGAAGATTCTGCACCCTTTCGCCGGTAAGGGAGGCGGCGTATTCCGCCAGGGAAACCCCTTCCTTGGGCAGCAGGGCCACAAAGGCATAGGTGCCGCCTTCGTAGTTTTTCATAACGCCGGTGGCGCTGTCGTCCTCCAGGAAGGCATATTCGTCAGAATACATGAATTCTGTCTCCTGCCGGGTGCCGTCCTCTTTGGTGAAGGTTCCCTTCTGCACCTGGTAGTCGTAATAGACGTTCTGCCACTGGGCGTCAAACACCAGGGCGTTGATGAGATATAAAACGGCGCTGGCCGGAATGTCGTCCAGGATATCCTGAATTAGTCCGCCGGTGTGGTCCTCCACCCAGGCGTTGATGTCCTGCACGGTGGACTTGTCAAAGGGGGCCTGGTAGACGCCCGCGTCATACCAGGAGGCGTTTGCATTCAGAAAATCCTCGTTCACCTGGAGACTGCCGTCATCCTTCAGCCAGATGGAGTTGGCAATGTTCAGTTGGCCGCCCTCTCTTTCAGTCAGGGTTTGTCGATAGGAACAGAGACAGGCGTTCAGTTCCTCCAACGGCAGACCAAGGACGGCTTCCATCTGGGCCAGGGTCTCCCCCTGGGCACCGTTGGCGGTCATGGCCAGGGCATAGAGGACGGACAGCGGGGAAACCAGGGTGTTTTCTCCCTCCGTCAGGCACGCTTGAAACAAACGCACGGAAAACTCAGTTGCCGCCAGCGCGTCGGCTTCGGGGTCCTGAACTACGGAGGAAACCGGCTGGGCCCGGACATCAGCCATCAGGTCCTGGGCCTGGTACTGCCCGCCGCAGGCGGACAAGAGCAGGGCGGTCAGCGCCAGCAGCAGGGCCAGAATACGTTTTTTCATGGGGATCGCTCCTTTCCTTTGTTCTGCTTTCTTTGGACGCAGAGAGAGGAAAAAAGTTCCCGGGGTTTTCACATTTCCAGACGGATGACCCCTTCCTGGTCCCGGAGCATGTGCATGCAGGACAGATCCTCCCGCATGGCCTGTTCGGATTCCAGGTCCATGCGCACGGCCAGCACATCCGGCCGGCCGGAGGGAAACTCCTTCACGTCCCGCACGGTCCAGCCGATCTCGTGGATGAAGCGGATAGCGTCGCCCAGGCCGATATCCCGGCGGACCTCCAGATACAGGGAGGTGCTGGTGGGGACCTTTAAGTACCGGTTATCCAGCAGGCTGACCACCAGGAGAATGAAGATCAGCAACACGTACATAACCAGGGCACACTCATAGAAGCCCACGCCCACGGCCAGGCCCATGCAGGCGGTGGCCCAAAGGGTGGCCGCCGTGGTCAGGCCCTTGATCTGGTTGCGCCGGGTGATGATGATGGTGCCGGCCCCCAGAAAGCCGATGCCGCTGATGACCTGGGCGCTGAGACGGGCTGGGTCGCCCACCCCGTAGCTGGCGTACATGAACTGGCTGACTAGCATGGTGGAGGCCGAACCCACGCACAGAAGCATGTGGGTGCGCAGACCCGCTGCCCGCTGGCGAATCCCACGCTCAAAGCCGATGGTGCCCCCAAAGACCATGGCGAGCCCAAGGCGGACGCAGACAGACAATAGATTCAGGTCCCGCAGATTGCCGACCAAGTCAAGCTGGATCACAGCGAATCCTCCTTTCTTTCAGAAAAAATTTCCTATGAAACGAAAATAGGTCTTAATATAATGGTATA
>JAEDJB010000076.1 GCA_016296565.1 Oscillospiraceae bacterium | reverse complement strand
GGCGGGATGCCCACATCCCGCCGCAGCAAAAACAGGACTTCCCACGGGGAAGTCCTGTTTTGTTGTCGACAGGGTATGTACTTATCGCAGAACCATGCCAACCTTCCGCTCGTTCCAGATGGACTCGAAGGTCTGGGCGTTCTCCCAATACTGGTGGATCTCACCCCGGTTGTAGTAGTTGTAGGGATCGGAGATAAAGTATCCCTTGTCCGGGTCGTAGCCGCACACCAGCACCGCGTGGTTGTTGCTCACCAGGCTCTGGACCTGGCCCTCAATCACATAGTTCCGGTAGAAGGGAGCCTTCCACCACAGGGTCATGTAGGCCACCACGCAGTTGCCCGCCAGCAGCTCCCGCTGGAGATCCGTCACGGAGGCCCCCCGGAAGTCCTGGCAGACGATGTCGCCGCCGCAGTAGCTGTTGGCGTACTCCGCCAGCTTGGCCGGGTAGATGGTGGTGCGGGTTTTCTTGGTGGTGTCGGGGACGTAGGGGGAGCCCACAAAGCCTTTCTCGGGGTCAGAGGCGGACCGGGGCAGGTAGTCCAGGAAAACCTTCAGGGGGGTGTTCAGGGCGTAGCCCTTGGCCTGAAGGCCCATGAGGGTGGACACGGCCTCGCAGCCCACCCAGGCGTAAATGTTGTCAATCTGGCTGATGTAGGGCACGTTGGGCATCCGGTAGGACCAGCTGGTCAGGGTCAGGGCACCGGAGGCGCCGGCGCTGTAGACCCCCACCATCTTGTTCATGGCCAGCTTGCCGTACCGGTCCACATAGAAGAGCTGATTGCCCACGTCGTGGAAGCCGGAGGTGAAGGTGAGCAGGGACAGGTCCACCCCGTACCAAAGCTCAACGGTTCCGCTCACCTGGGGGGTGTGGGAGACGGAGGCCTCAGCGATGGTGACGGCGGCCCAATAGTCCAGGGTCACGTCGGAATACAGCCCCAGGCCGATGATCTTGGTGGCCTGGGCGGTGTCTCCGGTGCGGCCGGTCATGCGGTTGATGATGGTGCAGGCCTCGGCCCGGCTCAGGCCCTTGTCGGGCTTGAAGGTGCCGTCGGGGTAGCCGTTGATCCACCCCAGCTGGACGGCCGCGCCGATCTGCCGGGCTGCCCAGTGCCAGGTGGGCACGTCGGAGAAGACGGCCTGCCCCTGGACGTCCGGCTTCAAACGAACCAGCAGGTCCACAAATTCCGCGCGGGTGATGATGTCCTCCGGGCGGAACTGACTGCCGTCGTCAAAGAGCCCCAGCCGGCACAGGGCGGTGACCGCCTTGGCATACCACTGGCTGGCAGGAACGTCGGCGTAGGAACAGGGGCCCGTGCCGCTGTCGGGGGCGGCCAGCAGACGATAGACCATCTGGGCGGCCTGAGCCCGGGTCAGCTGCTTGTCCGGCTGGAAGGTTCCTTCGGGGAAGCCCTCCATATACCGCACATGGGAGGTGAGCAGGGCAGGAGCCTGCTTGGTCTGCGCAGGAAGAACGGGTTCCGCTTCCTCCGGCAGGATGGCCAGGTCCTCGTCCTCTGCTTCGGTTGTCTCCGGTTCGTCCGCCGGCTGGGTTTCTTCCTCTGTGAGGACCAGGGTTTCCTCGGCCTGGACCTGGTCCGCCGGGACCTCTGTCTCAAGCTGGGCCGCCTGGGCGGGCATGGCCAGGATGGACAGGGCCAGGCAGAGGGTCAGCCCCAGCGCCAGCAGTCTTCTCCATCGTTGCTTCATGGTATCTCTCTCCTTTTGCTCTGCACCCGCCGGGCGGGTTCTCTTACTCCGCAGCCTTCAGCAGCTGCTTGGTGTAGGGGTGGACGGGGTGATCGAAAATGCCGTCCACGGTGTTTTCCTCTACAATCTGACCGTGCTGCATGACGATCACCCGGTCGCAGCACTGGTAGATGACATTCAAATCGTGGGAGATGAACAGATAGCTCAGGTCAAACTCCCGCCGCAGCTTCATAAGAAGGTCCAGGATCTGGTCCTGGATGGTCACGTCCAGGGCGGAAACCGCCTCGTCCAGGATCACCAGCCTGGGCCGGACGATCATGGCCGCGGCGATGGACACCCGCTGCCGCTGGCCGCCGGAGAGCTGGGCGGGCTTCCGGTCGTAAAACTCCGGCCCCAGGCCCACGGCCTCCAGCATCTCCGCCACCCGCTGCTTCCGCTGGGCGGGGGTGTGCTTGCCGTAAATCCGCAGGGGCTCCTCCACAATCCGCCGGATGGAAAAGGCGGGGTTCAGGGAGGAGTAGGGGTCCTGGAACACCATCTGGGGCCGGGGGGAGTGGTGAATGATCTCCCCCTGGTACTCCGTCATGCCCAGGATGGACTTGGCCAGGGTGGACTTGCCGGAGCCGGACTCCCCCACAAGGCCCAGGACCTCGCCCCGGCCGATGGTGAGGTTCACGTCCTTGAGCACCTGGACGGATTTACCCCGGGAGAAGGCGCTGCTCCCCTGGCGGTAGAAGCTGTTTAGGTTTTTGATCTCCAGAATGGGCTCCATGGCTCACCCTCGCTTCCGTCTGGTGGGGATGGCGGCGATGAGCCGCTTGGTGTAGTCCTGCTGGGGGTGGAAGAACACCTGGTCCACCGGCCCCTCCTCGATGAGCTCCCCCTTGCACATGACCGCCACCCGGGTGCACAGCTTGCGCACCACGTGGAGGTTGTGGGAGATGAACAGGATGCCGGTGCCCTTCTCCTGGTTGATCTTTTTCAGCAGGGTCAGGATGCCCTCCTGAATGGTCACGTCCAGGGCGGTGGTGGGCTCGTCGCAGATCAGCAGGTCCGGCTCGGAGATGATGGCCGCGGCGATCATCACCCGCTGGAGCATGCCGCCGGAGAGCTCGTGGGGGTACTTCCGGTAGAGAGCCTCCGGGTCAGGCAGCTCCGCGTCCGCCATGGCCTGGAGGGCCATGGCCCGCCGCCGGTCCGGGGGCAGGTCGGTGTGGACCAGCAGAGCCTCCTCCACCTGGGGACCGATGGGCATCACCGGGTCCAGGGAGGTCATGGGCTCCTGAAAGACCACGCAGATCTCCTTGCCCCGGATGGCCCGCAGCTCCTCCCGGCTGGCCTGGAACAGGTCCCGGCCCCGGAAAGCGATCCGGCCGGAGAGCTGGGTTCTGGTGTTGCTTAAAAGCCCCGCCAGGGCCATGGCGGTGACCGTCTTGCCGGAGCCGGATTCCCCCACAAGGCCCAGAATCTCTCCCTGGTCCATGTGCAGGGAGATCCCCTTCACCGCGTCTTTCCCCTCCGGGGCGTTTCGGAAGTGGACCCGCAGGTCCTGGATGTCTAGCATAAGAAGGTGCTCCTTCCTTGATCGGCCTGGCGTTTTTTTGGACCGGCCCCATTGTAGGGGCGGTCTGTGACCGCCCGCCGGCGCTGGGATACCCTCTGGGTCAGCGGGCGAACACAGTTCGCCCCTACAGAGTGGTTCCGTTTACCCCCGCCGTCTTCTCTGCTGCAGGCCCTCGGTGAGCAGGCTGGGCCCCAGGATCATCAGCACGATGGCAAGACCGGTGAACAGGGCGTACCAGGGGGCCTTGGATAAGTAAGTCTGGGATTCGGAGAGCATCCGCCCCAGGGAGGCGTCCGGGGGCAGCACGCCCACCCCCAGGTAGCTCATGCTGGCCTCGGCCAGCACCGCGTTGTTAAAGCCGATGGTCAGAATGGGCAGCAGCACCGGGACGGTGTTGGGCAGAATGTGCAGGAACAGAATCCGCAGGTGGCTGGCGCCCATGAGCCGGGCGGAGGCCACATAGTTCTGGGTGCGCTGCTTGGCTACCTCCCCCCGGACCACCCGGGCGAAGGAGGGGATGAACAGAATCCCCAGAATGAGAATGATCTGCTGTTTGCCCATGCCCACCACGGCGATGAGCACCAGGGCCAGCAGGATGCTGGGAAAGGCGGTGATGGCGTCGCACACCCGCATAAGGACTGCGTCTGCCGCCCCGCCGAAGTATCCGGTGAGACAGCCGATGATGGTGCCGGCCACGCCGCCGATGAGCACCACGCACAGGGCAATGAGGAAGGTGCTGCCCGCCCCCTCCATGATCCGGGAGAGGAGATCCCGGCCGAAGTTGTCGGTCCCCAGAGGATGGGCCAGACAAGGGGAGAGGAACTTGGCGCTGCCGGACATCTCCGTGGTGTTATAGGGGGTCCAGACATAGCCCACCAGGATGAGGGCCGCCATCAGGGCGGAGATCCCCCCGCCGATGATGAGAAAATAGTTGGGGCTGTCCCTGTGATCCAGGGGCTGTCCCGCCTTGGGCCGTTTTCTGTGGTTCACCTTCCATCCCTCCCCTCTGCGTGGTAATGGCAATGGTTACTGAATTCTGATCCGCGGGTCCATGTACTGGTACAGGATGTCCGCGATGAAGTTGACGATGACCACCCAGGCGGCCAGCAGGACCACAATGGCCTGGGCCACAGGGAAGTCCCGGGTGCTGATGGAGGCCAGCAGCAGCCGTCCCACCCCGGGGACAGCGAACACCTGCTCCACCACAATGGTGCCCGCCACCAGCTCCGCTGCGGTCACCGCCAGGAAAGCGATCACGGGGATGAGGGCGTTGCGCAGGGCGTGGCGGCGGAGCGCCTCCGCCCGGGTGCGGCCCCGGCTGAAGGCGGTGCGGATGTAATCCTTGTTCATCTCGTCCAGAATGGAGGAGCGGAGCATTTTCACCGTCATGGCAACCCGGGACAGGGCCACGGACAGGGCGGGGAAGAGCATGTACAGGAAAAACCGGCCGGGGCTCTGGCTGAAGGAGACGAAGTTCCCCGGCACGAACACCCGCAGGGTGATGCCGAAAACAAAGCACAGCAAAATGCCCACGAATACCGGGGGGACGGACATGCAGATCTGATTTACCACCGTCATCACCCGGTCCAGGGCGCTGCCCTCCCGTTTGGCGGTGGCAATGCCCAAGGGGAAGGAGAACAGCACCACCAGCACAAAGGCCAGCAGCACCAGCACCGCCGTGGCGGGAAGCTTCTCCATCACCATGTCCTTTACGGGCAGGTTGTAGCTGTAGGAGGTGCCCCAGTCCCCCTGGAGGAAGTCGGAGGCCCACCGGGCGTACCGGACCAGCACCGGGTCGTCAAAGCCCAGCTCGGCCTCCAGAGCGGCCACCTTTTCCTCGGTGGCGTTGGTCCCCAGCATTTTGGTGGCCGGGGAGCCGGGAATCACCTGAAAAGCCAGGAAGGCGAGAAGAGAAACGATGAACAATGTAATAATGAGAGTAATAACCTTGCGCAGAATATATTTCATCTTCTCGCCCTCCTTTCTCTCTCGGGCTTATTTGGTCAGTTTGGCTGGGGCGTCAGGCCACATAGTGGACGGTGGACAGATCCATCACATACAGGGGATAGAAGGAATAGCCGTCCAGGCCGTTCTTCAGCAGCACGAAGTCCGCCAGGTCCTGGATATACACGTTGGCGGCGGTGTCGGAGAGGATCTTGGCAGCCTGCTTGTACAGCTGGGTCTGCTCTTCCTCGTTGGTGCAGGCGTTGGCCTGGGCCATGACGTCATCGTACTCCGGATTGTTGTAGTTAATCATGTTGCTGCCGTTGTCGCTCATCCAGCGGTTGAGCAGAGCGCCGGCGCTGAGGGTGGCGGCGTCGAAGCCGATGACGGTGCTCTCAAAGTTCCGGCCCACATAGGTGTCGGACAGCCAGGTCTCCCACTCCACGGGCTCAATGGTGGCGCGGATGCCCACCTGGGCCAGCTGCTCCACCAGCACCTCGGCCACGTTCATGTGGGGGGTGTAGTTGGAGGGGACGGTGATGGTCATGTCGAACCCGTCGCCGTAGCCGGCCTCTTCCAGCAGGCTCTTGGCCTTCTCCACGTCGTAGGGGTAGGCGTCGTTCAGGCTCTCGTCGAAGTACTTGGAGAACGCGGGGTAGATGGAGCTGCCCAGCTTGGCCCCGTGGCCGTCGGCGGTGAGGGCCAGGATGGCGTCCACGTCCACGGCGTAGCACATGGCCTGGCGGACCTGCTCGTTGTCAAAGGGCTCCACGGCGTTGTTCAGGTACAGGGCCTGGACCAGGTTCATGGTGCCCTCCAGCACGTTGAACTGATCCCCGGCCACAGCGTCCACCTGGTCCACGGTCAGGTGGTTGGCCATGTCCACGGAGCCGGCGCTGAGGGCGGACATGAGGGCGTTGGCATCCTCAAAGATCTTGAAGGTCACCTTGTCCAGGTAGGCGGGGGTGCCCCAGTAATCGGCGAACTTCTCCATCACCAGGTTCTCCTGGACCGAGCGGGAGACGAACCGGAAGGGACCGGTGCCCACAGGGGAGGTGGCCTGGTCAGCATAGTCCGCGGGGACGATGCACACCTTGGCCACATAGCACAGGAACGCGGTGTTGGGCTCGCTGAGGGTGATTTCGATGGAGCCGTCTTTTTCCACGACGCTCTGGATAGCAGAAAGCGCCTCGACCAGATCCGTCTCTACGGAAGTCGCGGCGCAGGTTTCGAAGGAATAGAGAACGTCGTCGGCTGTTACGGCTTCCCCGTTGTGGAAAAGCACGCCCTCCCGCAGGGGGAAGGTATAGGTCAGGCCATCTTCCGACACGGTGTAGTCGGAAGCGACCGCGGGTACATAACTGCCGGTGGCGTCGGGTTTCACAAGGCCTTCATAGATGTTGAATAAGACCTCTCTGGTTCCTGCCGCTGTCATCTGATAAGGGTCAAGACTGTCTCCCAGGTCCTGAGAGATGCCCACCACCAGCTCCCCGCCGGTGACGGCCTCTCCGGAGGAGCTTGTTCCGTCGCTGCCGAATCCTCCTTCTTCCTGGGGCTGGGCGTCTCCGCAGGCGCTGAGTACGCTGCCCAGAAGCAGGACCGACAGGAAAAGTGCGAAAATACGTTTTTTCATTGCCTTCTCCTTCCGCCGCGGGTATCCCGCGGCGTTACAACAAAAATAGCTCTCCCATTATTAAATTGTCGGTTGCAGTTTACCATTCTTTTGACAGAAATACAAGCAACACTTTTGCCAAATTGTCCCCCTGCCCCTGGTTTCCCCAGGAATTTCAGCCAGTTCGTGCAAGAAAGAAAATTTTTGCCTGCATCGGCAGCGGCGGAATTCAGGGCTTTTCACAGTTTTTCCGGGTTTTATGCAGGGTGATGCCGGTGAAATTTCCTTAGGCCCCAAAAACTTCTCTGGAAGGGTCCTTCTTTTTGTGTAAAATCTTTCTTGATTTTTTTTATGAATTAAAGATAATAAAGAACAACAAAAATAAAATTTTGTCCCCGACAAAATGAGGAGGTTATACTATGGGAGTTTATGTTGTGACCGGCGGTTCCGGCGGCATCGGTGGGAAGACCGTGGAGATTCTCCGCGCCCAGGGCCACGAAGTGATCAACGTTGACCTGAAGGACGGCGACATCTGCGCCAACCTGGCCACCAAGGAGGGCCGGGACCATGTGATTGAAACCCTCCACGAGCAGTACCCCGACGGCATCGACGGCCTGTGCTGCAACGCCGGCGTCAACGGCACCGGCAGCAACCTGAAGCTGATCATCAGCCTGAACTACTTCGGCGCGGTCAACCTGGCCCACGGCCTGTTCGACCTGCTGAAGAAGAAGGGCGGCAGCTGCGTAGTGATTTCCTCCAACACCATCTCCCAGGGCGCGGCCCGCATGGACCTGGTGGATATGCTCAACTACAGCCAGACCAAGCCCATCAACGAGGAGCGCATCCTGAACATCGTGGACAAGTTCGACGGCACCAACCTCCACGTGGGCAACAGCATCTACGTGACCACCAAGTACGCCCTGGCCCGCTGGGTGCGCCGGGTGTCCCCGGCCTGGGCTGCCAACGGCGTGCGCATCAACGCCGTGGCCCCTGGCAACGTGGCCACCCCCATGACCGTCAACATGGGCGAAAACGCCAAGGCTGCCCTGGCTGCCATCCCCATTCCCATCAACTACGGCACCGACGAGCTGATGGTCCCCGAGGACATCGCCAACGTGATCGTCTTCCTGGCCTCTCCTCTGGCCCACGGCGTCAACGGCAACGTGATGTTCGTGGACGGCGGCACCGACGCCCTGCTCAACTCCGAGAAGGTATATTAATATAAGGAGGCAGAACCATGACTTTGATCAAACAGTATGTAAATGCGATGCAGGCCCAGGACCCCAAAGCCCTGAGCGAGCTTTTCTCCCCCACCGCCATTTTCGTGGACTACTGCCCCAAGGACGCGGGACAGCCCCTGTACCACGCCTACGGCACCGAGGGCATCGACATGTTCTTCCGCAACCGGTTCCTGTTCCGGAAGTTCGAGATGATGGACCCGGTGATCGTCAGTGACACCCAGGTGTATTACTACGCCGTCTACGAGGGCTATCACATCCGCGCCATCGCCACCATCCAGGACTTCAGCGAGGACGGCGAGATCCAGCGCATGGTGGTCCGCCCCGCCTGATCCCGCCCCAATTCCCTTCGGTTTTCCCAGGCCCCCTCTCTGTTCCCCGCGGTTCCGGAGAGGGGGCTTCCTGCGGCCCTTTGGCGAAAACAGCGCTTTCGGGGGCCAATTATGCAAGGCCATCTATTTTCTCCTGCAAATTTTCGTACTCTTTTCTAGCCGTTTTCTACCGAAAAAGGGCACCAATTTTTCTTGATTCATGGTAAAAATGCTTCACATGTCAAAAAATATTAAAAAATTACAAAATTTTTGTGCATATTACATCTTGAACTTTGGGGTAAAATCTTAGATAATAACGTCATTCCAAGGGAGAGACAAAAAACCTCATTTTGAAGGAGAAAATTCAACTCCTGCAAGGAATCTTTCAAATTGGCTAGTCCGCTTGCGGGTCTTCCTTCTTTCCCGCACCGCGACCTATAATAAATCCTTCCATTATTACTCACCAAAAAAGCCTTTCGGGAAACCGAAGGGCTTTTTTGGT
>JAEDJB010000075.1 GCA_016296565.1 Oscillospiraceae bacterium | reverse complement strand
TCTCATAGGGCGCCCCATCCGGGGGCTGGATGCAGCCGTCGCCGTGCTGGTGCTCCAGCACCACGGTCTTGTCGCAGACCAGGATCGGCTCCCCGTCCGGGTCGTCGGGGTTCTCCTCATAGCAGTCCTCGTCATGCTCATGGAGCTCGACCTCCGGCTTGTCGCAGACCAGAACCCATTCCGTCTCATAGCAGTCTGCCCTGTGGCTGTGGCCCTCGGCTTCGGCCTTGCCGCAGGTGAGCACCCGGTCCCACTGGTAGCAGCCGTCGCTGTGTTCGTGATCCTCGCCGCAGATCAGGTCGCCCCGGGTCAGGGTGTAGCAGTCCTCGCTGTGCTGGTGCCCGGCGCTCTCCGCCTGGCCGCAGGCCAGGACCCGCTCCTCCCGGTAGCAGCTGGCGTCGTGCTGGTGCTCCTCAATCTCCTCCAAAGTACAGATGAGATTACCGTCCAGATCATAGCAGCTTTTATCATGCGCATGCACAACAAAATCCGCAAAGCCGCAGATCAAATTCCCTTCGTCGTCATAACAGCTCTTATCATGCTCATGAAGTCCGTTCTCCCGCAGGGTCTCCAGGGAGCAGAGCATGGTGGGCTGGGGGGTGATGGTCTCCACGGTATAGCAGGCATCAGAATGGGTGTGGGCTTCCTGACCGCAGATGGTTTCGGTCTCCATGGTAATGGCGGGCAGGATCAGCGCGTAGGTGGTGCAGAACACAACCACCGCCGCCATCGCGCTGACCACCTTCACCCAGCGTTTCTTGCGCCGCTGGGCCGTCAAAAACTCCGCCGCACGGGACAGAAAATTGCGTTCCATCCCTCCCACCTCCTTTCTCTTGGCGGAATATCTCTCTCAGATGATGATAGTCTCTTAAATCTTTCCCAGTTGGCTCAGGGGCCAGATGCGGAAGACGATCTTTCCCACGATCTGATCCTCCGCAATGCAGCCCACGGCCTTGTTCCGGGAATCCACCGACACGCTGCGGTGGTCCCCCAGGACGAACACCTTGCCCTCCGGCACCTGGTAGGGCAGGCTGATGTTGCAGTCACCCAGGGCTTTTTCTTCCAGGTAGGGTTCCTCCAGGGCGGTGCCGTTGACGAAAACCGTGCCGTCCTCGTCAATGTCCACCCAGTCCCCGGGCATGCCTACCACCCGTTTGACCAACACCTTATTATTATAGTAAAAGGCGATGACCTCCCCCGGCTCCGGGCTCACGTCCTTCACGGAGAGGACGATCTCCCCATCCTGGAGGGAGGGGGTCATGGAGGAGCCGTAAATCTGCAGCACCGGCATCCACAGGGTGGCCACCAGCACCGCGATGGCCGCCACCACAACCAGGGTGCACACGGTGCTGCGGAGCACCCGGCTGTACCGGCTGCGGTACTGCTCCCGCTGAAGCTCCGCTTCCAGCTGAGCCAGGCTGGGGGTCTTTCCCGTTTGCTCCTGTTTATCCATCGGCTTTCTCTTGGGCGCCGCCGTTCAGCTTGTCCAGGGAGAGCAGCTCCCGCAGGCCGGCGTGCTCGGCGTAGAAATTCTCCAGCCGCTGGCTGACCATGTCCCAGAACTCCCGGGTTTCCGCCTCGGCCTGGGCCACCATGGCCTGGCACTTGGCCTCGGTCTCGGCGGTGAGGGCGCGGGCCTTTTCCTCCGCCTCGGCCACCAGGCGCTCTGCCTGGGCCTTGCTCTCCTGCTCCATCTGCTCTGCCCGGGCCCGGCTGGTTTCCTCCAGCTGGGCGCAGCGGCTTTCCGTTTCCTCGTGCTTCTTCCGGATGCTCTCCAGATACTGGTCGCTGGCCTTCTGGGCCGCCTCAAAGACGCCGCTCAGCCGCAGCGCCGCCTCGGCGATGTTCCCGGCCTCGTCCAGCTGAATCTGTCGGTCCCAGAGGGCGGCCTCTGCCTGGCGGAGCTTCTCCTGGAGGGCTTCGTTTTCCTTGCCCTGGGCCACCAGCAGTTCCAACAAATCGGTCCGTTTCAGTTTTCTCAGTTCTTCGTCGGTCATGGCACATTCCTCCCGCGGCAGGATTCTGAATAAAAAAGCGCATACGGTTTCTATTATCTATAATACCATGGCTATGTTAAATTTCAAACCATAAATCCAAGCAAAATCAACAAAATTCCTCCTCAGTTTCCGTCTAAATAACCAACAGTCCCGCTGCGCTTTTTTCAGGTGAAACGACCCGACGTTTTTCACAAAAAAAGCAGCTCCGACCATATTGGTCAGAGCTGCTTCCTGCGCACCATATCTTGTTCCGGCAAGGGTTATACCGCCTGGGCCCGGCGGTTTCGCGACGGCTCCCGGGGCTGGTACCGCTCGGTCCAGAGCTTGGCCGCCCAGGGGGGCGCGATGACGGCGGCCTGGCTGCTGTGGGCGGTCATCCACCCCCAGAACTCCGGGCCCATCACCACGTCGGCGGTGACCAGGAACCTATCCCCCTCGGGGGTCAGGGTCACGTCCCCGCCGAATCGGTCCAGCACCTCTCCGGCCAGGTCCTGGCAGCAACGCAGGCGAATCCGCTCCCGGCGGGCGGGGTCCAGGCCGAAGGGGGCGGCGGCCCACAGGCCGGCGTCGGCCTCCGGGCCCTGGGCGGGCAGACCGGTGACCAGCACCTCCCCCATCCGGTCCGGCCGGAGCAGCCGCAGGGCATGCTCCCGGTGGTCCCAGGCCAGCAGGTGATAGCCCTCCCCGGACCACAGCAGGCCCTTAGGGCTCACCACCCGGCGGGAACCGGACGGACCCCAGGTCTTGCCCCGGTCGAAGCAATAGGGAACGTAGCTCAAAGCCCTGCGGCCCTGGATGGCGGCGTGGACCCGGTCCAGCACTCCCCGGACCTCCTCCGGCTCCCGGGCGCTGCGGCGGCGCAGGGACACCGGCCGGCGCAGGCTCTTCCGCTGGTGGGCCGGAGCCAGCCCTGCCAGCTTCTCCAGAATCTCCGCCCGCTGGTCCTCCGGCATCCAGCGGTAAACCGCCACCGCGTCCCAGATGGCCCGCAGCTCCGGCTGGGTGAAGGTGCGGCTGGCCAGATACCAGCCCCCCTCGCTCCCGGCCCGGAACACCACGTCCAGGCCGTGCTTGCGCAGGGCGGCCAGGTCCCGGTAAATACTCTTTCGCTCGGCGGTAACCCCGTAACGGTCCAGCCGGGCGACCAAGGCAGCCAGAGGCATAGGGTGCCTCTCGTCGGTCTCTTCATACAGAATGCGGGCAACGGTCAGAGTCCGGTCCCGCTGGTCGGTGTGCTTTCCCATGGTGGTCCCTCCTTCGTGTTGTTGGGACCATTATAGAACATTTGTTCTATTTTTGCAAGAGGGAGTTTCCCCCGAAGGGTACCAATTTTGTCACTCCCAGGTTTTCCACACCTCAGGCTGGCTGCCCACGGTGGCCTGCTTGCCGTTGCGGACGATGGGGGTTTTCAGGAGGGTGGGGTCCTCCAGCAGCTTCTCGATCTTGGCCTCCGGGTAGGCCAGGTACTGGAGCAGGGCCGCGTCCGGGTGCTTGGGGTCGATCAGGTCCTCCAGCTTCACCGACCGCAGCACCGAGTTCAGTTCCCCCTTGCTGATGCCGTATTTGCTCAGATCAATGTATTGGAACTTGATTCGGCGCTCCTTGAAGTAGCGCTGGGCCTTTTTGGTGTCGAAGCACTTGGCCTTGCCAAAAATCTGAATGTTCATGGTTCTCCCGCCTTTCTGCCGTTTTCTTACTGCTTTGCCCTTAGCTTACCACATCCCCGGGCAAAAGCCCAGCGCCGGGGAAAAATATGTATACTTTTTCTCAAAACGGTGCTATACTATATGAGATAATTTTTGGGCGGCCCCCTCGGGAGGTGTCAGCCCGCTTTGTAAAAGGGCCGCTTCGCGGCATAAATAAACCCCATCAGGCACAGATCTCCCTGCCGCCGGCAGCATAAGGGAGAGCAGCCCGCCGCGGGACAGGGTGAGCGGGCGCGTCTTCCTCTGCGGATTTTTCTGCTTTCCGCGGGCAAAGGGACTGGTCTGGGCCAGGAAACTTTGAACAAAAGGAGTAACCATGGCAGAAAAACTGAAAATCATCCCTCTGGGCGGCCTGAATGAGATCGGCAAGAATCTCACCGTCTATGAGTACGGCGGCGACATTATCGTTGTGGACGTGGGCATGGGTTTCCCCGACGACGATATGTACGGCATCGACGTGGTCATCCCTGACGTGAGCTACCTCATCAAGCACCAGGACAAGATCCGGGGCATCTTTCTCACCCACGGCCACGAGGACCACATCGGCGCGCTGCCCTACGTGCTGCGTTCCTTTAATGCACCCATTTATGCCACGCCCATGACCCTGGGGCTGGTCCGCCTGAAGCTGGAAGAGCACAAGCTCCTGGACACCGCCAAGCTGGTCACCTGCGAGGCCGGGGACGTGATCCGGGCGGGGAAGTTCTCCGTGGAGTTCATTCACGCCAACCATTCCATTGCCGACGCGGTGAGCTTCGCCATCAAGTGCCCCGTGGGCACGGTGATCCACACCGGCGACTTCAAGATCGACCCCACCCCCATCAAGGGCAAGATCATGGATCTCACCCGCCTGGGGCAGCTGGGCAAGGAGGGGGTGCTGGCCATGCTGGCCGACTCCACCAACGTGGAGCGCCCCGGCTACACCCGGTCGGAGCGGACGGTGGGAGCCAGCTTTGACGGCCTCTTCAAGGGCTGCACCCAGCGGATCATCGTCACCACCTTCGCCTCCAACGTGGACCGCATCCAGCAGATCATCCAGGTGGCCGCCCGCTACGGGCGAAAAGTCGCCATCACCGGCCGCAGCATGGAAAATTCTATCCGGGTGGCCACGGAGCTGGGGTACACGGAAATCCCCGACGGCATCCTGGTGGACATCAACCACATCAAGTCCCTGCCCAGAGACAAGGTCTGTATCATCACCACCGGCAGCCAGGGCGAGGCCATGTCCGCCCTCTTCCGCATCGCCTTCTCCACCCACAAGCAGGTGGAGATCCAGCCCGGGGACCGGGTGATCATCTCCGCCTCCGCCATCCCCGGCAACGAAAACTCGGTCAACAACATCATCAACGAGCTCTACCGGAAAAATGCCGAAGTGGTCAACGAGCACATGGGCACCCTCCATGTCTCCGGCCACGCCTGCCAGGACGAGCTGAAAATCATCCACGCCCTGGTGCGGCCCAAGTTCTTCATCCCCGTCCACGGGGAGCAGCGGATGCTGAAAACCCACGCCAGGGTGGCCCAGGAGATGGGCACTCCGGAGAACAACATCATCATCGGCGACGTGGGCCGGGTCATCGAGCTGACTCCCAACTCCGCCCAGCTGGCGGGGACCGTCCCCTCCGGCCGGGTCTTTGTGGACGGCTACGGGGTGGGCGACGTGGGCAGCGTGGTCCTGCGGGACCGCCGCCACCTGGCCCAGGACGGCATGATCGTGGTGGTGGTCTCCCTGTCCGGGGAGACCGGGGACCTGGTCTCCGGCCCGGATATCATCACCCGGGGCTTTGTCTACGTAAAGGAGTCCGAGAGCCTCATGGAGGAGCTGCGGGAGGTGGCTTTGGAGGCCCTGGAGGTCTGCCAGGCCCGGAGCATCAGCGACTGGGCCACCATCAAGTCCGCCATGAAGGGCGAGATGTCCCGGTATCTGTACAAGAAGACCAAGCGCAACCCCATGATCCTGCCGGTCATCATGGAAGTATAAGAAGAAACAGGAAGGAGCAGCCTCCGCTGCCCCTTCCTGTTTTTGATTAACCGCCGGTTTTTTCGGGCATCCTACTCCTGGCTCCCCCTCCGGGAGAGCTGTCGGGCGGATTCATCCCGACGGTTCAGAGAACCCGATTACTCCTGTCCGGCGCTGGAATTGCTCAGGTTGCTCTCGTAGGACTGGATCATCTTCTTGACCATCTGGCCGCCGATAGAGCCGGCCTCGCGGGTGGTCATGGAGCCGTTGTAGCCCTTCTTCAGGTTGACGCCCACTTCGTTGGCAGCTTCCATCTTGAACTGGTTCATAGCGGCGCGGGCCTCGGGAACGAGGATCTTCTTGCTGCCGGAGGAAGAGTTGTTGCTTGCCATATCGTTTTCTCTCCTTTTTGAGATCAGGTTTCGTTGTAATCGAACGACGGTTTGTCGTTCCGGCCTTATGATTGCCGGAACGGGCGGAGATATTCCAGCCGGACCAGGTGTAAAATGTCCCTGATTTGGCGTTTGTTTTTTCCTGGGTCAGGTTTGCCCCCCAGCCAACTCTTGTTTTCTCCCGGTCCATCCGGTATAATGGTACTGTTACCCCACTATGAGCAAACAGGAGGAATGACCATGGCCAGATGCAAAGCCTGCGGCGTGGAGCTGCGCCAGGGGGCGCGGTTCTGCGACATGTGCGGCACCAAAGTGGAAAAAATCTGCCCCAGCTGCGGCGAGACTCTGCGGGACCAGGCAAAGTTCTGCGATCTCTGCGGCGTAAAGCTTCCCCTCGCCCGGGTGGTGAGCACCCCCAAGACCAAGGGCGGGATCAGCGCCGGCCGGCTGCACACGGTGGCTCTCCGGGCCGACGGCACCGTTCTGGCCGCCGGAGACAACCAGTTCGGCCAGTGCGACGTGGCGGATTGGACTGACATCGTGGCCGTGGCCGCCGGAAAATATCACACCGTGGGCGTCCGGGCGGACGGCACCGTGGTGACCGCCGGGGACCGGAGCTACGGCCAGTGCCAGGTGGACGACTGGACCGACATTGTATCCGTGGCCGCCGGGGACGGACACACCGTGGGCCTGCGGGCCGACGGCACCGTGGTGGCCGCCGGGCGGGACACCTCCGGCAAGTGCAATCTGGGCCACTGGAAGAATATCGTGGCCGTGGCCGCCGGCATGGACCACACCCTGGGTCTGACCCGGGAGGGCACAGTGATCGCCGCCGGGGAAGGGCTCTTTGGGGCCTGCGCCGTGAACAGCTGGACGGGCATCGCCTCCATCGCCGCCGGCCACATCCACACCATCGGCGTGCGCCGGGACGGCCGGATTCAGGAGGCCGACGGCTTTGCCGCCCCCGGGGTCACCGAGTGGACGGACATTGCCGCCGTGGCCGTGAGCCCCTTCCACACGGTGGGTCTCAAAACCGACGGCACCGTGGTGGCCTCGGGGGATATCCAGTACGGCCAGTGCGACGTAACCGGCTGGGCGGAGATCCGCTTCGTGGCCGCCGGAGAGCGCCACACCGCGGCGGTGCAGAAGGACGGCACCGTTCTGGCCGTGGGGGACAACGAGTCCGGCCAGTGCCAGGTGGACGGATGGAAGCTGTGGTAACAGCGTTTCGCCTGCCCGGCAGGGCGCGCCTGAAATGGTCGGGTACCCTCCCACCCCTTGGCTCCCCTGGAGAGGAGAGGCAGCCGCGCGCGGATCAAATACGATTAAATAAAACCCGCCAGAGCCATTCCACTTTGGGAGGCTCTGGCGGGTTTTTGCTCTGTGGTTACTTCTTCACCCCATACAGCGCCCAGCCGGTGCCACTCTGGAAGGCGGCGCTGCCACAGGCCAGGGTGAGGGAGGTCAGGTCAGCGGCGGTGACGCTGGTCACCCGGAAGGTGCCGCTGCTGGTGCCGGTAGCCCCGGGGGCAAACCAGAAGCCCCCCACCCCGCCGGGCAGCAGGCACAGGTGGACGATGAGCCCCTGGCTGCCCTCCGCGGTGAGGGACCCCAGGGTCACCGCCGTGGTGCCATTGACGCTCAGGGTGGCAGAGGCGCTGGCGGAGGTCACCGGGCTGACGTAAAGCTGCAGCTCCATGTACTGGGTCAGGTCGTAGTCGGTAAGGCTCACGCTGATCTGGCTGGCCGCGGCCGTGAGGCTGCCCCCCTCCAGCCGGACCAGGGCGCGGGCGTTCACCGCCGCGTCGATCTTGCTGTTGTCGATGTTGAAGTCGCTGCGCAGAACCGGATCGCTGGCGATCCACTGGTTCAGGTCCAAATGGGTGGTCTTGTTGGTGCTTGCCATGGTAGTTCTCCTTTCTTTGGTTTCTACCCTTGGGGAAACACCCCGGTTTTGTGTACGCAAACGTACACCTTTCTCCCCCCCACTTTCTCTCCGGCGTCCCCTTTCGGGGACAATGGGCCATTTTTCCCGGCCAGCTGCCGGAAATTGCCCTCTTTCTCCCAGAAAAATCGGGAAGAAACCTCCTTGGCCCCTTGACCTTGTTGCTTTAAAGTGTTAAGATTGGACTGTCGATTTTCGAAAGGAATTGACGGGATTTTAACTTTTGCGAAAGAAGGTTATTTTTTATGAAGAAGAAGTTCCTTGCCGTGCTCCTGGCCGGAGTCATGGCCCTGAGCCTGGCCGCCTGCGGCAGCCAGACCGAAACCACCGAGCCCGCCGACGAGGGCACCGAGGGCGCTGCCGGTTCCTACAAGGTCGGCATCTGCCAGCTGGTCCAGCACGCTGCTCTGGACGCTGCCACCCAGGGCTTCATGGACAAGCTCACCGAGCTGGTGGAAGCCGACGGCGGCACCGTGGAGTTCGACAGCCAGAACGCCTCCGGCGAGTCTGCCAACTGCACCACCATCATCAACGGCTTTGTGTCCTCCGAGGTTGACCTGATCATGGCCAACGCCACCGCAGCTCTCCAGGCTGCGCAGGCCGGCACCGCTGACATTCCCATCCTGGGCACCTCCGTCACCGACTATGCCACCGCTCTGGGCATGGACGACTGGACCGGCACCACCGGCACCAACATCTCCGGCACCACCGACCTGGCTCCTCTGGACGGCCAGGCTGAAATGCTGAACGAGCTCTTCCCCGACGCTGAGAACGTTGGCCTGCTGTACTGCTCCGCTGAGCCCAACTCCGCTTACCAGATCGAGACCATCAAGCCGATCCTGGAAGAGATGGGTTACACCTGCACTGAGTACGCCTTCTCCGACTCCAACGACGTGGCTTCCGTTGCCACCGCCGCCGCCAACGGCAGCGACGTGATTTACATCCCCACCGACAACACCGCCGCCTCCTGCACCGAGGCCATCCGCAACGTGGTTG
>JAEDJB010000074.1 GCA_016296565.1 Oscillospiraceae bacterium | reverse complement strand
GTGCGCCGGGGCTTTTTTGTCCGGAAAAGGGGACCGGCGAAACCAAGCCGAAAAATTTTTTGAGAAAGGTGTACGTTTGCGTACACAAAAGGGGGGTGTTTTCCCTAAGGGTGAAAGGAGGTTTTTCATGAAGCGAATGAGACGGGTAAACCGGGAGACGGTGCTCCAGCAGATGATGGAGCTGGCGGCAGGGGCCGCCAACGACGCGGTGAAGCTGGCCTACCTCGCCGAGGAGGACCGGGAACAGATCAGCGGGCTGGACCTGGGGGCGCTCACCGAGTTCAAGCGCAGCAGCAACGGCACCGTGGAGGTGAAGCTGGCCGACCGGGCGGCGGTGCTGGGCCGGCTGCTGGAGCAGCTGAAGGAGGAGGAAAACACCGCCCCGGCGGCCTTCCTCCAGGCCCTGGACCAGCCGGACGGGGGAGGCCCCCCTGCGTCGGTGTGCTCCCGGCGATGATCCCCCGCTTTTCCGAAAAGCAGCGGGTGGTGCTCCGGTGGTGGAGCAATGGCTCCCCCCACCGGGACAAGGACGCCATCATCTGCGACGGGGCGGTGCGCAGCGGCAAGACCCTGTGCCTGGGGCTGTCCTTCGTCCTGTGGGCCATGGCCCGGTTCCACCGGCAGCAGTTCGCCCTGTGCGGCAAGACCACCGAGGCGGTCCGGCGGAACCTGCTGGCCAGCGTGCTGCCGGTGCTGGAGGAGCTGGGATTTTCCTGGGAGGAGAAGGTCTCCCGGAACTACTTTAAGTTCCGTTTCGGGGGACGGGAGAACACCTTCTACCTCTTCGGGGGCAAAGACGAGAGCAGCGCCTCCCTGATCCAGGGGATCACCCTGGCGGGGGTGCTCCTGGACGAGGCGGCCCTGATGCCCCGGTCCTTTGTGGAGCAGGCCTGTGCCCGGTGCTCGGTGACGGGGGCCAAGTTCTGGTTCTCCTGCAACCCGGAGGGGCCGGGGCACTGGTTTTACCGGGAGTGGATCTGCAAGGCGGAGGAGCGTCACGCCCTTCACCTGCGCTTTCGCATGGAGGACAACCCCACCCTGTCCCCGGAGACCCGGGAGCGGTACGAGCGGGCCTTTCACGGGGCCTTTTACCGGCGGTTCGTCCTGGGAGAGTGGACGGCGGCGGAGGGGCTGGTATACGACTTCTTCGACACCAGCCTGGTGCAGCCCGTTCCCCAAGGGACGGCGGACCGGTGGATCATCTCCTGCGACTACGGCACCGTAAACCCCACCTCGTTGGGGCTGTGGGGGAAGTTCGGGGCGGTGTGGTACCGGGTGCAGGAGTATTACTACGACGCCCGGGAGGAAAAACGGCAGCAGACCGACCAGGAGTACGCCCAGCGGCTGAAGGAACTTGCCGGGGACCGGGAGATCGAGGCGGTGGTGGCTGACCCCTCGGCGGCATCCTTCCTGGAGGTGCTCCGCCGGGAGGGGTGGAATGTGCGCAAGGCCAACAACGACGTGCTCTCCGGCATCCGGCTCACGGCGGACGCGCTGAAAAACGGGAGGATCGTCATCTGCGACCCCTGCGCCGACGCCATCCGAGAGTTCGGCTCCTACTGCTGGGACTTGTCCGCCGGGGACCGGGACAAGGTGAAAAAGCAGTTCGACCACGCCATGGATGAGATCCGGTATTTCGTGGCCACCGTGGCCGCCCCGGAGGAGGCCGGGGATCGGTTCTGGGCGGGGTTTGTGGAGCGGAGGGTGTGAAAACGGAAGGAGGAAACGATAAATGGGATTGTTTAAGCGGGAGAAGCGGGAGGAGGCGGCGCCGGGGCTGGTGCAGCTGCGGGAGAGCAGCCGCCACCCCTTCTCCCTCATCGACGGGTACATCCCCCTGCACCGGCCGGAGTTTGCCCTCTACCGGTCCATCCGGGAGGCGGCGCCGGTGGTGGACGCGGCCATTTTAAAGCTCATCCGCCTGGCCGGGGGGCTGACGGTGGCCTGCAAGGACAAGAAGGCGGAGCGGGAGCTGGCGGAGTTTCTCCGCACGGTGCCCGCCGGGTGGAACCAGCGGGGCATCCAGGCCTTTCTGGACTGCTATCTGGACTGCCTGCTCACCTGCGGCCGGGCGGTGGGGGAGATCGTCCCCAGCCGGGACGGCCGGGAGATCGCGGCGGTGCTCTGCGGGAACGTGTCGGACATTGAGGTAAAGGAGAAGGGGTCCCCCCTGGATTTGCAGCTGGCCATCCGCAAGCAGGACGGCTCTACCCAGGTGCTGCCCCGGCAGGATTTGCTTCTCTTTACCCCCTACAACCCCAGCCCGGAAAACCCCTATGGGGTGTCCCTGCTCCACAGCATGCCCTTTCTGTCGGGGATTCTGCTGAAAATTTACCAGACCCTGGGCACCAACTGGGAGCGGGCGGGGAACGTGCGCTTTGCCGTGGTGTACAAGCCCGGGGAGGAGGCCATGGACGCCCGGCGGGTCCAGGAGCGCAGCCAGCTGCTGGCCCAGCGGTGGTCCGAGGCCATGCAGAGCACCCGGGCCGGGTCGGTGCGGGACTTTGTGGCGGTGGGAGACGTGGAGATCAAGGTCATCGGGGCCGAGTGCGACATCCCCGACTGCCAGGCTCCGGTGCGGCTCATCATCGAGCAGCTCATCTCCCAGACGGGCATCCCGCCCTTCCTGCTGGGGCTTAACTGGGCCTCCACCGAGCGGATGAGCAGCCAGCAGGCGGACATTATGACCAGTGAGCTCACCGCCCTGCGGCGGACCCTCACCCCGGTGGTGGAGCGGATCTGCCGGATGTGGCTGAGAATGCACGGCTACGACTGCCCCTTCCAGGTGGAGTGGGAGGAAATCAACCTCCAGGACCAGGTGGAGGAGGCCAAAGCAGAGCTCTACCGCCAGCAGGCGGCCAAGCTGGCCCGGGGAGAGACTGCCCCGGAGAACATCCCTTCCCCCCAGGGGGAGGACTGATTGGAAAGGAGGAAACGCGGTGAAAACAGTGACCAAGGAGGCAGCGGCCCTTACCGGGCCGGTGCCGGCAGAGGAGGACCTGGCGGCCATCAACCAGTTCAGCCGCCGGGCGTTGACGGCAGAGGAGGTGTACACCTTTGCCGTGCGCCTGTGCGACAACCAGACCGACCGGGACCAGGAGTATTTCGACCGGCCGGCCCTGGAGAAGCTGGCGGAGCTGTTCGTGGGCAAGACGGGGATCTTTGACCACAGCTGGTCGGCCCGGGACCAGACCGCCCGGATCTACCGGACGGAGCTGGTGGAGGAGCCGGGGCTGGTCACCGAGGCGGGAGAACCCGGGTGCTGCCTGAAGGGGTACGCCTACATGCTCCGCACCCCGGAAAACCAGGCCCTCATCGCCGAGATCGAGGGGGGCATCAAGAAGGAGGTCAGCGTTAGCTGCGCCGTGTCCCGGTGCCAGTGCTCCATCTGCGGAAACGACATCCACGACCGGAGCCTGTGCAGCCACGAGAAGGGGCGGATCTACGAGGGCAAGCGGTGCATTGTGAAGCTCACCGAGCCCACGGACGCCTACGAGTGGTCCTTTGTGGCGGTGCCCGCCCAGCCCCGGGCCGGGGTGGTGAAAGCCTTCGGGGGCGGCACCCTGCGGCAGGTGCTAGCGGGTCTGAACCAGGAGGGCCCCTGGCGGGAGGAGCTGCGGCTGCTGGAGCAACAGGCGGAGACCGGCCGGCGGTATCTGGAGAGCCTGCGGGCGGAGACGGTGCGCCTGGGACTCATGGCGGAGGAGACCTTAAGCGGGGACACCCTCCGGGCCATCACCGACAAGCTGGACGGGGAGGAGCTGGAGGCTCTGCGCGGCTGCTACGCCAAGCGCCTGGAGCAGCAGGCGTCCCTGCCGGTGCAGCTGCGGTATGAGGACCGGGAGCCAGAGAGCCGGGGAGACAACGCGGCCTTTCGCATTTGAGGCAGAATCGACACACCCATTCATTTTAATGTAAGGAGGAACACACATGAGCGTGGCATTCAACGGCATCGACAGCCTGGTGGTGACCTTCCAGGCGGAGGACACGGTAGCGGCGGGGGTTCCCGCGGCCATGAGCGGCAACGACACGGTGGGCAAGGCCGCCGCCGGTACGGCCCCGGTGGGCATCGTCCTGGGCAAGCGGAAGGACTACGCGGCGGTGCAGCTGCGGGGCTATGTCCAGGCGGCCTACACCGGCACCGCCCCTGCCCTGGGCTTTGCCAGCCTGGTGGCCGACGGCTCCGGCGGCCTGCGGGCAGCCGGCACCGGGGAGACCGGCAGAAACTGCCTGGTGGTCAGCGTGGACACCACCGGCAAGACCATGGGCCTGTTCCTGTGAGAACGGGCGGAAAGGACAGGTGAAACGAATGGCATATCAGTTTGAAACCGTGAAGCTGGACAAGGGCATGTACAGCGAGGCAGGCAGCTCCTTCACCAGGGTGCTGGAGAAGTGCGACCCCTCTGAGCAGTACAAGGGCACCCCCCTGGAGCACCTGGACGCCTTCCAGCGGCAGCTCAAGCGCTTTGACATCAAGGTGAAGGGGGAGGACTCCGACGTGGTGTCCAAGTTCTTCGCCACCTGGGAGTCCGCGGTGCTCTTCCCCGAGTATGTGGCCCGGGCGGTGCGCCAGGGGATGGAGGAGAGCAACATCCTCCCCTTCCTCACCGCTGCGGAAACCAAAATCACCGGGATGGACTACCGCTCCATCGCCTCCCAGCCTGTGGAGGACGACAAGGCCCTGAAGGCGGTGTCCGAGGGTTCCAGCATTCCCGAGACCAGGGTCACCGCTCAGGAGAACCTGGTGCAGCTCCACAAGCGGGGCCGGATGCTGGTGGCCTCCTACGAGGCCATCCAGTTCCAGCGGCTGGATCTGTTCTCCGTGACCCTGCGCCAGATCGGCGCTTACATCAACCGGATGCACGTGGCCGACGCCATCGACGTGCTGGTAAACGGCGACGGCAACAGCAACGGCGCGGCGGTGTTTACCGTGGGGTCCAATCCCATCTCCGGCTCTGCCGGTACCCTCAGCTACGGGGCCCTGGTGGACTTCTGGAGCCAGTTTGACCCCTACACCATGAATACCCTCCTGGTGGGGGACGCCATGGCGGACCTACTGAAGCTGCCCGAAATGCAGGACGCCACTGCGGGCTTGACCTTCCAGGGTACCGGAAAGCTGGTGACCCCCATGGGGGCTACTCTGCTGCGAAGCAGCGCCGTGCCCGCCGGGACCATCATCGGACTGGACAAGAACTACGCCCTGGAGATGATCCGGGGCAGCGACGTGCTGGTGGAGTATGACAAGCTCATCGACCGCCAGCTGGAGCGGGCGGCCATCACCTCCATCTCCGGCTTCGCGAAGATCTTCCAGGAGGCATCCAAGGTCCTGGCCATCGGCGGCTGAGGACGAAAGGAGGGACGGGGGATGATTACCACCCAGGAAATTCTGGAGGCCGCCCTGTGCTTTGCCGGGCGGACCCTCAGCCAGGGGGAGGAGGGCATCCTGGCGGGGCTGTGCGAGGCGGCTTATGGCCGCTGGGCAGGAAGTCTGCGGGAAGGGCTTTCCCCAGAGGACTGCCGGGGGGCCTTCCTGGCCGCCTGCGCCTGGACGGCCCTGGCGGGCATGTCCGGCGCGCTGGAGGCTGCTCAGCCCACCCCCCTGTCGTTTTCTGCCGGGGACCTGACGGTGAACGCCGGAAAAGGCACCTCCGCCTGCGCCGGGAGCCTCCTGGCCCAGGCAGAGGTCCTGATGGCCCCCTACACCGCCGACGGAGGCTTTGCCTTTTTGGGGGTGGAGGGATGAGCTTTGCCGGGGCCTTTCGGGCCATTGCCGCCCGATATGGGCAGGAAGTGTCCCTGTATCGGGATGGGACGCTCCTGGGAACGGGCCGGGCGGTGCTCCGGCCCCTCCTGGACAGGGAGCGGCAGTATCTCCCCACGGACCTGGGGATGCGGAGGCAGGAGCAGATGCTCTGCCTGGGGGAGGACACCCTCCCCTTCGCCCCCGCCCCGGGGGAGACGGTGCTGCGCCAGGGAGAGAATGCCTATGACGTGGAGAACGTCCGCCCCGTACAGGCGGGAGACCAGGTGATTTACTGGCGGGCGGTTCTCACCAGAAGGGACAGGGAGGAAGCATGACCACACTGACGCAATTGCAGGAGAGCATGACCGCGTTTCTGACCGGCCAGGGGGTCCGGGCCCTCACCGCCTGGCCGGGGGAGGACCGGCTGGTGCGGACAGCCCCTTTGGCGGTGGTCCGGGTGAAGGAAGTGGCGGCGGCCCCCGCCGGGTTTCAGAACTACCTGGGCCAGCGCTATGACGGGGCCAGCCAGACCTGGACCGAGCGGTACGGCCAGCGGGCGGAGGTTCAGTTCGCCCTGGACCTGTACAGCCCCGTGGGAGAGGGGGAGGAGGGCTGCCGCCGCCTGCTGGACCAGGTGGCCGGGGCTCTCCGGCAGGGCGGCCCGGCGGGGCTGGCCCTGGAGAAGTGGACCATGGGGGAGACCGCCTTCCACAAGGAGAGCGGCATGTTCCGGGGCAGGCTCCTGGCAGCCTGCCGCACCCTGCTGGTGGCGGAGACCGACCCGGCAGGAGAATTTTTGGGCTTTACAGTGAAAGGTGGTATCACACATGACGTTCGTGACAACCCATGAGCGGCCGGGGGTGTACTCGGTCTATGAGGCAACGGCTGCGGTAACCGCCGGCACCCGCAGCGGGACGGCGGCCATCGCCGCCCGGAGTGACGGGGGCACGGCGGGGACCCTTTACACCCTCACCAGCTACAGCCAGGCCGCGGCGGCCTTCGGTAAAGAGGACCCCATGACCCAGCTGGTGAAGGTTTTGCTGGCCAACGGGGCGGCCAAGGTGCTGGCGGTGCCGGTGGCTGGGGAAGAGGACTATGCCGCCGCCTTCCTTCTGCTGAACAGCCAAGAGAACGTGAAGACGGTGGTGTGTGACAGCACTTCCCTGACGGTGCAGCAGGCCCTCCGGGACAGCGTGGAGGAGGTCTCCCAGCTGCGGCGGGAGCGCATCGCTGTGGTGGGCGCGCCGGAAGAGGAGACGGCAGAGGAACTGGTGGCCCGGGCCAAGGCCCTGGCCAGTCCCCGGGTGGTGCTGGTTTCTCCCGCTGCCGCCGGGGAGGAGGTGCCCGGCACCCTCACGGCTGCCGCGGTGGCGGGGGCCATCTGCGGAGAGGGGGACCCGGCTCTGCCTTTGGGCGGGGCGGTGCTCTGGGGCCTGTCCGGCCTGACCGCCGCTTACAGCGAGGAGGAGCTGGACGCCCTCATCCAGGGGGGCGTGACCCCGGTGGAGGCCGCCGGGGGGCGGATTTCCGTTGTCCGGGGAGTCACCACCCGCACCGAGACCGCCGGGGCGGCGGACAACACCTGGCGGGACCTGTCCACCATCCTGGTGGTGGACTATGTGGTGCCCGGGGTGCGCCAGGCCCTCCAGACCCGGTTTGCCCGGACCAAGAACACCCCCCAGGTTCAGGGGGCCATCCGGTCCCAGGTGATTCTGGAGCTGGAGCGGTACAAGGCGGCGGAGATCATCACCGATTACGGGGAGGTATTCGCCCAGGCGTTGGAGGAGGACCCCTCGGTGTGCCTGGTGACCTTCGCCTTTACCGTTGCCCACGGACTCAATCAGATCTGGCTCAGCGCCCAGATCACGGTGTAAGGAGGGATGAGACATGGTAACGCAGGGAATTCCCACCAGCAGTGATATTTACTTAGAGGTCAACGGACGGAAGGTGGCGGTGGTCCAGAGCTATACCGCCCAGACCACCAAGAGCAGCACCACCGTGGAGGCCTTCGGCGAGTCCGAGCCGGTGGCCGCCATCCCGGGGCAGAGCAGGCACCAGCTGGAGCTGACCCGGATCTACGCCACCGACGAGGCCATCGCCGACGGCATCAACTTCTACGACCTGGAGGACTTCAGCCTGGTCATCTGCAAGCCTGACCGGCGGGTGATCTACAGCGGCTGCCAGTGGAGCAAGATCGGCGAGAGCGGTACCCTGGGGGCCTCGGTGGTGGAGAAGGTCTCCGTGGTGGCCGCCAAGCGGCTGGAGACCAACGCATGAGGGGGCTGGACCGGCTGCGGCTGGAGGCCGGGGCGGAGACCCTCGCCCTGGAGGACGGCTCCCAGCTCCGGCTGCTTCCCGTGGCGGAGCTGCTGGCGGCCCGGCGGGAGGCGTTGGACCTGGCACAGAAGGGCTGGGAGACGGCCCTGTGCTCCAACGCCTGTCTGATTGCCCGGGCTCTGGTCCGGGCGGGGGAGCGGGTGTATCCCAGCGGACAGGCGGTGCTGGAAGCCCTCACCCCCCAGCAGATCCAGACCCTGGCAGAGGGCTGGGCGGCCTTTGACCGGCAGGAGGACCCGGGCTTTTCCGCGCCCCAGGACCGGGTGGATGCTCTGAAGGAGGCTCTGGGGGACCTGCCCCAGGAGCGGCTGCGGTGGCGGGTGCTCCGGGCCTTCCGGGCTCTGCCCACGGAGGAGCGGGTGAAGGCCATGCTCCCCAGGGACTATCTGTGGTGCGCCCTCCACCTGCTTCTGGACCAGGAGGAGGCGGCAAGTCTCCTTTGCCCCACCTGCCGGGCAGAGGCGGAGGAGCCCAGGTGCCCGGTGTGCGGCCGCCCCACCGGGGAAATCACCCGGGAGGAGAACCCCGGGTTTGACATGGAGCGGTTCCTGGCCCTGCGCCGGGGTGAAGGAGGTGGTAGGGCATGATCGACTACCTGGAGGAGCTGCTGGAGGAGGAAGCGGCGGCAGACCTGGAGGGTAACCCCCTCACGGTGGTGGGGTACAAGCGGGGACGTCCCCCCACCGGCGAAGAGGAGACCGACGGGGAGGACGACCCGGACCGGTTGTCCGCCCCGTTTGAGACCGCCGGGAAGGAGACCCGGCTGCTGGAAGCGCTGGAGACGGCAGCGGGGGAAGCCCGTCTGCTGGAAGAAAGGGAGCGCCCACGGGAAGAGGCGCGTATCGAGCCCCAGGGACAGCAAACCAGCGCGACGGGGCTCATCGGGCAATTGATTAGGACCCGCCGGGCAGCCCGGCTGGCTTCGCCGGGACAGACCAGCGTGACGGTGACGGTCCCCGGGGAGGGGAGCAGCCCCGGCAAGGTGGATCTGCTGGCCCTGGACCGGGCGGTGCAGCGGGACGCCCGACGGTATGACGGGGGATTTCCCCT
>JAEDJB010000073.1 GCA_016296565.1 Oscillospiraceae bacterium | reverse complement strand
GAGGATTTTTCGCTGGCTGCGCAAGCGCAGCCTGGCCATCCCCGGGGCGCTGCTGGCCTTCTGCAAGGTTGTTTTAAAATTAAAACAACGCTTTTTGCCATGCCTGCCTCGCTTGGAAACTCGCTGTTTCGTTTTTAAAACGTGATTCACATTTGAAACAACAAGTTCAACAAATATTCTGCAAAAAAGCGCAACATCCTCGGTTTTTCGTCCTAAGCAGGAAGGAAAAACCGGGGATGTTTTGTTTCGTCTGGGAGAATATCGGGGGCAGATGCAGAAAATTGAGGAAATATGAAAAAAGTTTTTTGGAAAACAGCCGTTTTTGCTGTAGTTGGCACGATAATTGCTTGTATATTAGGGCGAAAGCGAAACGCGCTGACAACGATCTCCTCCATGATTTCATTCCAAAAAAATATTCAAAAGAAGAAAGGAAGCACTACTATGGCACTGATGACTGGTAAAGAATATATTGAAAGCCTGCGCAAGATGAACATGCGTGTCTACATGTTCGGCAAGAAGGTTGAGAACCCCGTGGATGACCCCATCCTCCGTCCCTCCGTCAACTCCGTCCGCATGACCTATGATCTGGCCACCGGCACCAACCCCGAGTATGTGAACCTGATGACCGCCGTCTCCAACCTCACCGGCGAGCGGGTCAACCGCTTCACCCACATCCACCAGTCCACCGAGGACCTGGTGAACAAGGTCAAGATGCAGCGCCTGCTGGGCCAGGTTACTGCTGCCTGCTTCCAGCGCTGCGTGGGCATGGACGCCTTCAACGCCGTCTACTCCACCACCTATGAAATCGACCAGAAGTGCGGCACCAACTACCACGAGAACTTCCGCAAGTTCGTGGCTCTGTGCCAGGAGAAGGACTACACCGTGGACGGCGCCATGACCGACCCCAAGGGGGATCGCAGCCTGGCTCCCCACAAGCAGGACGACCCCGACATGTTCCTGCGTGTTGTGGAGCGCCGTCCCGACGGCATCGTGGTCCGCGGCGCCAAGGCTCACCAGACCGGTATGTGCAACTCCCACCACGTTCTGGTCATGCCCACCCAGGCCATGGGTCCCGACGACAAGGACTACGCTGTCTCCTTCTCCTGCCCCTGCGACGCTGAGGGCCTGTTCATGATCATCGGCCGTCAGAGCTGCGACACCCGCAAGCTGGAGGGCACCGAGATCGACGTTGGCAACTCCCAGTTCGGCGGCGTGGAATGTCTGGTTGTCTTCGACGACGTGTTCATCCCCAACGAGAACATCTACATGAACGGCGAGTATGCGTTCGCTACCATGATGGTGGAGCGGTTCGCCGGCTATCACCGTCAGTCCTACGGCGGCTGCAAGGTTGGCGTGGGTGACGTCCTGATCGGCGCTTCCGCTGTTGCCGCTGACTACAACGGCGTGGCTAAGGCCTCCCACATCAAGGACAAGCTCATCGAGATGATCCACCTGAACGAGACCATGTACTCCTGCGGCATCGCCTGCTCCGCTGAGGGCAAGAAGACCGCTTCCGGCAACTACCTGATCGACCTGCTGCTGGCCAACGTCTGCAAGCAGAACGTCACCCGCTTCCCCTATGAGATGGCCCGCATCGCCGAGGACCTGGCCGGCGGCAGCGTGGGTACCTGCCTGTCCGAGGCCGACCTGCGGGGCGAGTTCACCGGCCCCTGGGTTGAGAAGTACATGAAGAACGGCGTCGGCGTCTCCGCGGAAAACCGGATGCGCATCCTGCGCCTCATCGAGAACCTGTCCCTGGGCTCCGGCGCTGTGGGCTACCGCACCGAGTCCCTCCACGGCGCAGGCTCTCCCCAGGCTCAGCGCGTCATGATCGCTCGTCAGGGCGACATCGAGGGCAAGAAGCTGCTGGCTAAGCGCATCGCCCACGTGACGGAGGATTGATCGCGGTTCTTCCGCGATCTGCGAAAATAGAAGTAACAGGAGGACCAAACGATGACCAACGAGAAACTGGAACAGATGCTGGACGAGCTGGTGCGGCCCGCTTTGGAGGCCCACGGCGGTGATGTGGAGCTGATCGGCTTCGAGGACGGCATTCTGCGTCTGCGGATGCTGGGCCAGTGCGCCGGCTGTCCCGCCGCCACCATGACCAACGAGACCATCATCGAAGGGCAGCTCATGCCCCTGATCCCGGAGCTGAAGCAGGTCATCCTGGTCCACCACGTTGATGAATCCCTGCTGGACATGGCCCGGTCGCTGATGAAGGGCGGCCGGGGCCGGTCCGGCAAAGAAGAGTAAGGAGGTGTCTTCCATGGATTGGAAGACCTGGTACCAAGAGCATCTGTGCACCGCCCAGGAGGCCGTGCAGAAGATCCAGTCCGGCAGCCGTGTGGTGGTGGCCCACGCCTGCGGCGAGCCCTCTGCCATCCTGGATGCCATGGTGGCAAACGCTGCTCAGTATCGAAATGTGGAAATTATCCACATGGTCGCCATGGGCAAGGCAGAGTACTGCAAGCCCGAATATGATGAAAACTTCCACCACAACGCTTTCTTCCTGGGCGGCTCCACCCGTGGCGCGGCTGCCGAAGGGCGTGTGGACTTTACCCCCGTGTATTTTTCCGAAATCCCCGGCGTTCTGCGGGAGGAGCTGCGGCCCAACGTGACCATGCTCCAATGCTCTCCCCCCGACGAGCACGGCTATGTCAGCCTGGGCGTGTCCGTGGACTACACCAAGGGCGCGGCGGAGATCTCTGACCTGGTCATCGCCCAGGTGAACAAGAACATGCCCCGCACCCTGGGGGACAGCTTCCTCCACGTGACCCAGATCGGCTGCCTGGTGGAGCTGGACACCCCCGTCATCGAGCTGGCTCCCCCCAAGATCACCGAGGTGGAGCGTGCCATCGGCGAAAACGTGGCCCAACTCATCAAGGACGGCGACACCCTCCAGCTGGGCATCGGCGCCATTCCCGACGCTGTTCTGCTCTTCCTGAAGGAAAAGAACGACCTGGGCATTCACACGGAGATGTTCTCCGACGGCGTGGTGGAGCTGGTGGAAGCCGGCGTCATCACCAACAAGGCCAAGACCCTCCACCGTGGTCAGAGTGTGGCCACCTTCCTGATGGGTACCCGCCGCCTCTATGACTATGTGGACAACAACCCTGCCGTTGCCATGTACCCGGTGGACTATGTCAACGACCCCTACGTCATCGGCCAGAACGACAACCTGGTGTCCATCAACTCCTGCGTCCAGATCGACATCATGGGCCAGGTGGTCTCCACCTCTGCTGGTCTGCGTCAGATCTCCGGCGTGGGCGGCCAGGTGGACTTCGTTCGGGGGGCCAATCTGTCCAAGGGCGGCCGTGCCATCATGGCCATGCCCTCCACCACCGGCAAGGGTAAGATCTCCAAGATCGTCCCCTTCCTGGACCAGGGCTCCGCGGTCACCACCTCCCGGAACGACGTGAACTATGTGGTCACCGAGTACGGCATCGCCCAGCTCCGGGGCAAATCTCTGCGCAAGCGTGCCGAGGCCCTCATCGAGATCGCCCACCCGGATTTCCGGGAGGAGCTGCGCGCGGAGTTCCGCCGCCGGTATCCCCGGGATTATTGATCCTCGATATATGATGCAAAAAGCAGGACGGAAACGTCCGTCCACTTTTTGCACCCTTTTTTCTCCCTTTTCTGCAAAATAATTGAATTTCTGAGAAAATATGAAAGGAGCGCTGCACGATGACGCAGTTTGCTGTGAAGCCCGCCATCCAGCTTTGCGATACCGTAAAAGAATTCGCAGAGGCGGCAAACCTGGGTCCCAAGGACCTGCTCTTCACCAACGACTTCCTCTACGACCCCTACTTCGCACCCTTGAACCTGCCCTGCCCCGTCCTGTTCCAGGAGAAGTACGGCCTGGGGGAGCCCACCGACGAGATGGTGGAGGCTATTTATCAGGACATGCCCAAGGACGTGGAGCGCATCGTCGCCGTGGGAGGCGGCACCGTCCTGGACGTGGCCAAGATCCTGACCCTGAAGCATGTCAGCCCCGTGCTGGACCTGTACGACGGCAAAGCCCCTCTGGAGAAGGGCAAGAAGCTGGTTCTGGTTCCCACGACCTGCGGCACCGGCACCGAGGTCACCAACATCTCCATCCTGGCCCTCATCAGCCGCCGCACCAAGAAGGGTCTCACCGGAGAATGTATGTTCGCCGACCAGGCTGTGCTCATCCCCGAGCTGCTGAAGGGCCTGCCCTTCAAATTCTTCGCCACCAGCTCTATCGACGCTCTGATCCACGCCATCGAGTCCAGCCTGTCCCCCAAGGCTAACGAGATCACCCGTCTCTTCGGCTATCAGGCCATCGAGATGATCCTGAAGGGCTATATGTCCATCCGGACGGGCGGCCCCGAAGCCCGTATCCCCCTGCTGAAGGACTTCCTGCTGGCCAGCAACTATGCGGGCATTGCCTTCGGCAACGCAGGCTGCGCCGCCGTCCACGCCTTGGCCTACCCTCTGGGCGCTGCCTATCATGTGCCCCACGGCGAGTCCAACTATGCGGTCTTTACCGGTGTCATGAACATGTATATGTCTGTCCGCACCGACGGCGCCATTGCCGAGCTGAACCAGTTCATGGCTGATATTCTGGGCTGCGACGTGGCCAACATCTACACCGCTCTGGAGGACCTGCTGGGCTGCCTGCTGCCCAAGAAGCCTCTCCGGGAGTACGGCATGACCGAGGCAGAGATCGAGGCGTTTGCCGACTCTGTGGTGGAGAACCAGCAGAGACTGCTGAGCAACAACTTCGTGCCCCTGTCCCGTGACCAGATCCGGGATATCTATCGCTCCGTTTATTAAGTTTTTCCCAAACTATTCAAAGAAAGGTTGATTCCTATGCTGCGTACTGCACTGCCCGAAATCGTGACCGGTTCCGTCCCCGGCCCCAAGGCCAAGGAGATCATTGACCGTCGTGACGCCGCTGTTCCCGGCGCCATCCGCTGCGCTTATCCCGTTGCCATCGCCCGTGGTGAGGGCGCCATGATCGAGGACGTGGACGGCAACCGCTTCCTGGACTGGATCGGCGGCGTCGGCGTTCTGAACATCGGCTTCTCCCACCCCGAGATCGTGGAGGCTGTCAAGGCCCAGGCCGAGAAGTATTTCCACGGCATGTTCAACATCGTCACCCACGAGGGCTATGTGGCCCTGGCTGAGAAGCTGGCCCAGATCGTCCCCGTGAAGGGCGACAGCAAGAAGGTCTTTTTCGCCAACTCCGGCGCCGAGGCCGACGAGAACGCCGTCAAGGTGGCCCGTGCCTACACCGGCCGTCCCAACATCATCGCCATGACCGGCGCGTTCCATGGCCGCACCATGCTGACCATGACCATGACCGCCAAGAAGGCCTACACCACCGGCATGGGCCCCCTGGTCAACGGCGTCTTCCGCGCCAAGTTCCCCTACCTGTACCGCAGCCCCGCCGGCATGAGCGAGGCCGAGGTCATCCAGTCCTGCGTGGACAGCATCCATGACCTCTTCGAGGAGGCCTGCCAGCCCGACACCGTGGCAGCCATCATCCTGGAGCCCCTGCAGGGCGAGGGCGGCTTCATCCCCGCTCCCATCGGGTTTGTCAAGGCTCTGCGTCAGATCTGTGACCAGCATGGCATTCTGTTGATCGCCGACGAGGTCCAGAGCGGCTTCTGCCGTACCGGCCGCATGTTCGCCTCCGAGTACTGGGCAGAGGCCGGCTGCGCACCCGACATCCTGACCACCGCCAAGTCCATCGCCGCCGGTATGCCCATCAGCGCCATCGTGGCCCGCTCCGAGATCATGGACGCCATCCCCGGCGGCACCGTGGGCGGCACCTTCTGCGGCAACCCCCTGGCCTGCGCCGCCGGCCTGAAGACCATCGAGATCATGGAGCGGGACAACCTGGCTGCCCGTTCCCGTGAGATCGGCGAGAAGGTCACTGCCCGTGCCAAGGTCTGGCAGGAGAAGTACGGCGTCCTGGGCAACATCCGTGGCCTGGGCGCTATGATCGGCCTGGAGTTCGTCAAGGACATGGAGACCAAGGAGCCCAACGGCGAGCTGGTTTCCGCCATGGTCCAGGCCTGCGTCCAGCGGGGCCTGATGATCGAGCCCGCCGGCCGTTGGGGCCAGGTGGTCCGGTTCCTGGCTCCTCTGGTCATCACCGATGAGCAGCTGGAGAGGGGCATGGATATCTTCGAGGAGGCCCTGGCCGAGTGCCTGAAGGCCTGATGGAGTCTGCCTATGAACGGGTTGATTCAAAAGGTTGAAGCGGGGATCCAAAAGCAGACCTTTGCGCAGCTGATGGGTTTCCGGGCAGAGGAAGCAGAGGAGGGCCGTGTGGTGATCTCCTGTGAGCGGAGAGCCGACCTGCTCCAGCAGACCGGTCTGCTCCACGGCGGCGTGACCGGTGCCCTCTGCGAAGCAGCTGCGGGATACGCGGCCCTGACCATCCTGCCGGAGGGGCAGTCCCTCATCGGCGTGGAATACAAGATCAATCTTCTCCGTGCCATCACAGGCGAGAAGGCCATCGCGGTGGGCAAAGTCCTCAAGCGGGGCAAGACCCTCATCGTGGTGGAAGTGGAGGCGTTCAACGCGGGCAGCGACAAGATCGCGGCAAAAATGATTTTTACCGGGATCCCCACCCAGGAATAAGGCAGCAACCACAATTTCCTGCAAGGATTGAACACACTATGCACTCCCAAATGGGCGGCAGGGTCCGCAGCCAAATCTGCGGTCCCCCTGCCGCGCCGCCTCGCGAAAAGTGAATCGCCGCCCCCTGGGAGCAGGCAAGGAGGTATTTTTGATGAGTAGTAGTCCCACCAAAAAGAAAGGCTTAGGCACGTTCGACTTTTTCTGTGTTGGCTTTGGCGCCATCGTCGGCGTGGGCTGGGCCGTCTCCCTGAACAAATGGATGGCCAGCTGCGGCGGTCCTGTTCCCGCTTCTCTCGGCTACCTGTTGGCCCTGATCATGATGGTTCCCGTCGGCCTGTGCTTCGCCGAGCTGGTTCCCATGATGCCTGTGGCCGGCGGTACCACTGCCTTTGCCTACAAGGCATTCGGTGAAAAAATTTCCTATCTGGCCGGTTGGTGTACCCTGGGCGCCTTCCTGACCCTGATGCCCTGGGAGGCCATCTATGTGGTTGACATCGCGGCCATCCTGATCCCCGGCATCAAGGCCGGCGATCCCCTGTACACGCTGGCCGGAACGGATATCTATCTGGGCCATATCGTGGTCGGCCTGGTCATCGCCCTGTTCTTCTTCTTTATTAACTACAAGGGCGCGGACCTGGCTGCCGGCGTGCAGAAGGTCCTGTGCATCTTCCTCATCGGCGTGGGCATCCTGGCCATGGTCTTTGCCGTGTTGAAGTTTGATGCCCAGAACTGGCAGCCCATCTATGAAAATGTGGGCGTCAGCACCCATAAGAGCTTTTTCGGCGGAATGCTGGCCATTCTGGCCACCGCACCCTTCTTCCTCTGTGGTTTTGAGACCATCCCCCAGGGCGTGGAGGACGCCGGCGGTTCCGTTAAGAAGGTGGGCATGACCGTGCTCCTTTCCATCGTGGTGGCCTGCCTGTTCTATTCTCTCCTGCTGATCACCATCGGCGGCGCATGGCCCTGGCAGTCCTTCTATCACGACATGGCCTCCCCCTCCGTGGCAAACGTCTTCGGGGCTATCTACGAAGGGACCCCCCTGGGCAAGGGACTGTATACCCTGCTGGTGGCCGGTGCGCTGTGCGGCCTGCTGACCACCTGGAACAGCTTCATGATGGGCACTGCCAACCTGATGATGGCTCTGGCCCGTGCCCGTATGCTTCCCGCTGTTCTGTCCAAGCGTTCTCCCAGGACCGGCACCCCTGTCAACGGTCTGATCGTGTGTCTGGTGGCCTCTGTCATCGGCCCATTCTTGGGTCTGGGCCTGATCGATCCCCTGACCACTTTCAGCAGCGCAGCCTATGTGCTGTCCTGGGGTATGGCGGCCTACTGCCTCATCCGCCTGCGTAAGACCGAGCCGAATCTTCCTCGCCCCTATAAGATTCCCGGTGGTCTGCCCATGGCATGGTTTGCGGCGGCTGCCATGACCATCCTGCTGGTGATGCTTTTCATCCCCAACTCTCCCGCCTACATGGGCGGCGTAGCCATCAAGATGTTTATCGGCTGGCTGGTGGTTGGCGTCATCATGTTCCTGGCCACGGCCCCTCAGCGGAACAAGCTGACCCCCGAAGAACGGTCCGCGGCCCTCTTTGCCAGCGCAAAAGATGCGCAAGTATAATCCAAATAATTTGCATCGTTTCTCATAATTTATCTCTTTTTATCTCTCTTTTTATTTGCTTAAAATCCATTTTAGTATTTCCTTTCACGCGAGAACGCGGAACGCCCTGTGCGTTCTGCGTTCTCGCATTTTATCAGAAAAAACAAGGAGGATCATATCATGCCCTACATTGCCATCAAGGCCAAACGCCTTGCCGCCATGGGTATAGGTGCAGTTCTATCGCATGTGTACAGAAATCCATACCCATTGGGTATACGCAGATGAACCTCCGCCGGAACATCCAGCGGAGGTGTTTTTCAACCAGCTTAGTCTATCCTGGCTTTGTTCTTTGTTTAAGCAATGACTCCCTCCTTAGGGATTCTCCCCACGCTTCCTTTCCGGAAAGCCTTGCGCGCTCCGCTGTTCAGTAGTTCCCACAGGCGCCGGGAATTTTGAACAGCCCGTCCTTTTTCCCTTCCCTGCCGCATGATTTTCCCTTTGGCGCATAGGTTCTTTTGTAAAGAAAGGACGGGATCACTATGAAGCTGTTTCGCCGCAAACCCAAACCAGCGCGGAAAATCCTCTTCCTGCGCAAGCGGTACCTGGCCATCCCCGGGGCCCTGCTGGCTAAAATAAGGTTGATTTGCCGTTCCAAATGCCGCAAGGCCAAAAGGCTTTCCTTCTGGTGGGCAGGATATACATCGGCACCTGTTAAAATACCATGTTTACAGTCCACCGCAGCTTCCATCAGATAGCCAACACCTCAGGCGTGGGTCAATTCTTCCCCCGCGCTTTCGGTATTTTATTTTTCGGCGTTGACAAACACCTCCCTGTCGGATGGTCCGACAGGGAGGTGTTTTGTGCTACCGTTTTAATCCAGCTCTGTTTTGTACCCTATGTCCTCCTCCACAACTGCAGGCGGTGTACATCTATCCCTA
>JAEDJB010000072.1 GCA_016296565.1 Oscillospiraceae bacterium | reverse complement strand
GTGTTTGGCAGCGTGTTCAACACCTATGCCTCCCTCTACCAGGCAAAGGACAATGACCTGCTCCTTTCCATGCCCATCCCCCCGGGGAAGATCCTGCTGGTCCGGCTGTCCGGGGTTTACGCCATCGGTCTGCTGTATGAGGGGATTGTCATGATCCCCACCCTGGTGGTCTGGTTCATGACCGCCCCCGTGAACGCTGCGGGAGTGATCTTCTCCCTGCTCATTCCCCTGGTGCTGTCGGTGGTGGTGCTGGTGCTCTCCGCCGTGCTGGGCTGGGTGGTGGCCCTCATCAGCGGAAGGCTGAAGCACAAGAACATCGTGGTGGTGATCCTGTCCCTGGCCTTCATCGCCGCCTACTACTATTGCTATGGGCACGCTTACACCCTTCTTCAGACGATCCTTGCCAATCCCCAGGCGGTCAGCGCCAAGGCCCGGAGCATCCTCTACCCCCTGTACCACATGGGGCTTGCAGCAGAGGGGAACGTGCTCTCCATGGTGATTTTTGTGGCCATGGCCGCCGTGGTGTTTGCCATCGTCTACCTGGTGCTGTCCCGGAGCTTCCTGAAAATCGCCACGGCAAACCGCGGCGCTGCCAAAACCCAGTACAAGGAGAAGCGGGCGGCGGTGCGCCCGGTAAGCCAGGCGCTGCTGCACAAGGAACTGCGCCGCTTCCTGGGCAGCTCCAACTACATGCTCAACTGCGGCCTGGGCATTGTCATCATGCTGGCCTCCGCGGTGGCCCTGCTGTGGAAGCAGACCATGCTCCGTGAGATGGTGTCCAGCCTCTTTGCCGGGCAGACGGAGCTGGTTTTCCTCCTTGCGGCGGGGGCGGTCTGCCTGATTGCTTCCATGAATGATATCACTGCGCCGTCGGTTTCCCTGGAAGGGAAGAACCTGTGGCTGGTGCAGGTGTTCCCGGTGTCCGGAAAGCAGGTGCTGATGGCCAAGCTGAAGCTCCATCTGATTCTCACCCTGGTGCCCACGATGGTTCTGGTGGCGGCTGTGGAATGGGTGCTGAAGCCGACGCTGGGCTTTGCCATCCTGATTCCGGTGACGGCGGCGGCCTTTGTGGTGCTGACGGCGGCCTTCGGTCTGTTCCTCAACCTGAACATGCCCAACCTGAACTGGACCAGCGAGATCATTCCCATCAAGCAGAGCATGGGCGTGATGATCGCTCTGTTCGGCGGATGGGTTCTGGTTGCGGCCCTGGCAGGACTGTACTACCTGGTGGCAAGGCTCCTGGGCCCCCTGGCCTATCTGTTCTGCGCTGCTGTGCTGCTGGCAGTCCTGTCGGCTCTTCTTCTGCGGTGGATCAGAACCAGAGGCGCTGAAATCTTTGAGGCCCTGTAAGAATCAAACAAAGGCCCGGAACGTCTTGTGTTTCAAGACGTTCCGGGCCTTTTTCCTGTCCGGTTTATTCTGTTGTCTTGAGGCTCTCCACCATGTCCACCTTCTTCAGGCGGAAGTGGGCGACTACGTTGACGATCACTGAGAACAGTGCGGTGAGAACCGCTGCCAGCAGGTAAGCATAAGCCGGTGCGGTGCGGCCGAACATCACCATGTCGATCTCCACCGTCAGCACCAGCCAGGCGTGGAGGAACCGGCCCATCACCAGGCCCAGGAGGATGCCGAAGATGGTCAGGAAGATATTTTCCCGGTAGACATAGGCGGAAATCTCCCGGTCGTAGAAGCCCAGCACCTTCAGGGTTGCCAGTTCCCGCACCCGTTCGGTGATGTTGATGTTGGTCAGGTTATACAGCACCACGAAGGCCAGGGCCGCCGCCGCCACGATGATGATCATCACCGCGTAGTCTATGGCGCTCATGCTGTCGGTAAAGGACGCCCGGACGGTACTGATGTTGGAGTAGGAACTGACCCCGTCCAGCTTCATAAGGGCCACTGAGGTGTCGTCCTGGCTCCCGGCGTCCACCCCGTCCCCGTAGGCCAGCAGGATCATGTTTTCCTTCGCCGGTTCCCGGAACAGCGCCTCGTAGAAGTCCTCCGTCATATACACATAATGGCGGACGTAGTTTTCCGCAATGGCGGTAACCGCAGCGTCCACCCGCCGGTCTCCCTCCAGGGTGATGGTGTCTCCCACCTGCAGGTCCAGCAGCTCGGACAGTTTTTCCGTGATGACTACGCCATCGGAGGAAATCTCCACGTGGTCGCCGCTCTTACGCTCCCGCAGGTCAATGAGCTGGCGGAAGGCATCCTGGTCCTCCACGGCGAAGATAAACGCGGTGTTGGTCAGATCTCCGGCGGAGGCGTCTGCCGTGATCTGACGGCAGGACAGCCAGCGGTCTACGTTCTCATTGCTGTCCAAATAGAAGGTTACTCTGTCCATCTCCTCGTCGGTGATGTGAGCGTCCAGCCCCACGGTGGCGTCGTAGACCGACACCTCGTCAAATTGCTTATCCAGAATGGCGAAGATGGAGTCGTGGAGGCCGAAGCCGGTGACGATGAGAGCGGTGCAGCCGCCGATGCCGATGACGGTCATCCAGAACCGCTTCTGGTACCGGAACAGGTTGCGCATGGTCACCTTCCAGGTGAAGGTCAGGCGGCTCCAGAGGGGCTTAATGTGCTCCAGAAACACCCGGCGGCCTGCCTTGGGGGCTTTGGGGCGCATCAGGTTGGCCGGGGTGTCCATCAGGGTGGACAGGCAGGCCCACAAAGCCGCCCCGGTGGTGCACAGAACCGCCGCCGCCACCGCCGCCATGCACAGTCCCGGCTGAGGCTTCAGCTCCAGGCCGGGAATGTCATACAGAATGCGGAAGGCGCTGGCGATCACCATGGGGATGAGGGTGCAGCCCAGGATCAGACCCAGAAGGCTGCCGCTGAGGCTGGCGGAAAAGGCGTAGCCCAGATATTTTTGGGAGATGGCCAGCCGGGAAAAGCCCAGGGCCTTCAGGGCGCCGATCTGGGTGCGCTGCTCCTCCACCATGCGGGTCATGGTGGTGAGACAGGCGAGAGCCGCCACCAGAAAGAAGATGACAGGGAAGATGCTGGCCAGGTTGCTCACCCGTTCCGAGTCCTGGGAGTAGCCCACGAAGCCGCTGTTGGTGCTGCGGCCCAGCACATACCACTCACAGTCCTCAATCTCGTCCATCTGGGCCCGGGCATCGTCCAGCTTGGCCTGGGCGTCGGCAATCTCCTGGTCCGCCTCTGCCTTGCCCTCCTGATAGTCTGCCTGGCCGCTGGTGTAGTCTGCCTCGCCCTGCTGGAGCTCAGACAGGGCGCTTGCCAGCTCCGCGCGGCCCTCTTTCTCGGCTTTGTTCAGCTTGGCGGTACCGCTGTTGTAGTCTGCCCAGCCAATGGTGATGGAGGCCTGGGCCTGATCCAGCTGGGCCCGGACAGTGTCCAGCTCTGCCTTGGAGGCGTCCAGTTCCGCTTTCGCGGCGTCCAGCTGCGCCTTGCTCTCTGCCAGCTGCCGGCGGCCGGCGTCCAGCTGCGCCTGGGCCTGGTCCAGCTGGGCCTTCTGGGGGGCCATCTGGGCCAGAACTTCGTCGTAATAAGGGGTGCCCACATATGGGGCCAGAGCCGCTTCGTATTGGGCATAGGCTTCGTTCAGCTCTGCCTGCTGGGCCTCCAGAGGGGCGGCGTTCTGCTCATACTGGGCAAGCCCCGCCTCGTATTCCTTCAGACCGGCGTTGTACTGGGCCAGACCATCGTTATACTGGGCCAGACCAGCGTCATAGTCCGCCTGGGCTTTGTTCAGGGTCTGGGCTGCGCTGCTCAGCTCCGCGTGGCCGCTGTTTATCTCCTGGGTCAGGGTGGCCTGACCGTTCTTGTAGTCCTGCCAGCCCTGGTCCAGCTGGGCCCGGGCGTCCTTCAGCTCTGCCTGGGCGTCCGCCAGCTGGGTTTCCGCCTCGGTCCGGGCGTCGTCCAGCTCTGCCTGGGCATCATCCAGCTCCGCCTGGGCATCGCCCACCACCTGGTCATAGCGCAGCTGGGCTCGCTGATCCCCCAGGGATTCCAGCCGGTCCAGCAGGGACTCCACCGCGTCGTCGTATTCGTCGCTGTAGCTGTCCAGAGCGGCAAGGCCGGTGCCGGTCAGATAGGCGATGGTGTAGTAATCGGTCGTAAAGTTTTCTCCCGGCACGAACACGATGCCGTCCAGAGAGCCGTCCCCCAGGGAGGTGGTGCCCCGGTCGGTGCCCGCGTACAGGGGACAGATGACGGTGCCCACCACGGTGTAGGCGGTGCGGACCAGCGCGTCCTCGTCGTCCTCCTCCAGGGTGACGGTAAGGGTGTCGCCGATCTCCAGCCCCAGTTCAGCCAGAAGGAGATGGTCGGTGACGCACTCGTCTGCCGCCTGGGGCAGGCGGCCCTCCTCCACCTCCAGCAGGTTCAGCTTCTCCGGCATGGAGCGGATGCTGACGATGCGGTCGGTGGCGGTCACGTCCACCGTGCGCACCCCTTCCACCTCCTCCACGCCTTCCGCTGCGGCCAGGGACTCCAGATCCTCGTCGGTGATGCCCAGGGTGGAGATGGCGTAGCCGTCCATCATGTGGGTGCGGTCAAAGTAGTTGTCCGCGGTGTACTTCATGTCCGGAGCCGTGGCCCGCAGGCCGGAGAGAAAGGCCACCGCCAGGGCGGACAGCACCAGAATGGACAAAAACCGGCTGAAGGTGTTTTTGATCTCCCGGACCGCGTCGGTGGTCAGGCGATTTTTCCGCTTCACCATTCGATCTCCTCCACCGGTGTGGGATGCCTGTTGAGCTGCATGCTCTCAACCTTTCCACTCTTGATGTGGATGACCCGGTCCGCCATGGGGGTCAGGGCGGTGTTGTGGGTGATGACCACCACGGTCATGCCCTCCTGGCGGCAGGTGTCCTGGAGCAGCTTTAAAATCTGCTTGCCGGTGACATAGTCCAGGGCGCCGGTGGGCTCGTCGCACAATAACAGCTTCGGGTTCTTGGCCAGGGCCCGGGCGATGGCCACCCGCTGTTGCTCGCCGCCGGAAAGCTGGGCCGGGAAGTTGTTCAGCCGGTGGCCCAGCCCCACTTGTTTCAGCACCTTCCGGGCATCCAGGGGGTCGTCACAGATCTGGGCGGCCAGCTCCACGTTTTCCAGGGCGGTCAGGTTCTGCACCAGGTTGTAGAACTGAAAGACAAAGCCGATGTCATGCCGGCGGTAGCCGGTGAGCTGCTTGGCGTCAAAGTCGCTGACCCGGGTGCCGTCCACCGTAATGGTGCCCCCGGAGCAGGCGTCCATGCCCCCCAGCATGTTGAGCACGGTGGTCTTGCCCGCGCCGGAGGGGCCCACGATGATGGCAAACTCTCCTTTTTCAATGGAGAAGTCCACCCCATCCACGGCGTGAATGGTCACTTCTCCCATCTGATAGGTCTTTTTTACTTGTTCAAAGGTAATGTAGCTCATGCTGTTCTCCGCTGTCAAAGGGGTGTCTATTTTAAGTATGCCAGAATTTTACTCCGGCTAAAAAGGCATCGCAAGATTTTCGGGGGGAATTTATAAAAAATTTACACAACCGGCAGGTTATGTACAGGCAAGATGCAGGATGCTTTTTCATAGGATGCATCAAGGAGGTAGTGCGTATGAAAGAGGTTCTGGTCACGCTCATAAAATGGGTGGAGCTGACTCAATCCACGGAATATGTTCTTTTGCCAACTGATGATGTTGTTGTTACAGCTCCAATTGCAAAGTCCTCCTTTCACTGCAACCGGATTGATCGGATGCATCACAACGCACTTTTATTACATCCCCTCGATCCAGAGAGTAGTGGGCCTCGTGGTAATATTTACGGCAGCGGTATGCGGCTTCCGGGCGGTCATACTCACGCATGATAGCAGCTACTTCATCAGGAACTTCAATAACGTAATCGTTCTTATAAAAATCGGGATACTGTTGCTCATCTTCCTCTAAAAAACTTATCTCTGCATCAAGCGTCTGGATTCAAGAAGTTTGTTCATTGATTGATTTTGCTATTAATTCATGCGAGGACAATGGGACAAAATTTAGTAAATCAGCGAATGAATCTTACCAGATAAGATCCCAGAACCTGTTCACATGGAATTTTCGCAGCATTCTCTACAGTAAAATCCTGCTTCGGATAGATTACTCTGTGTTCCTGTGGAATTGCAGGCAAGGTTTTTCCAATGCTGCCTCCGTGCGCACCGCAGCTTCCAAAATGCCACGCGAAGGTACAATCGCAGAACATTTTGTTTCCTGTGATCACTTCTGGCTCTCTCAACGCCTGCTTCACACCCATAAAGAAGCAACCGGCATTATCCTTTTCCGCTGGACATCCACCTTCGATTCCAACTTCCGTAAAAGATAGTTCCAAAAACTTCAGACGAAATGTCGTGGTTTTTCCGGCCTTTTCAAACGGGACATTCTTCCACGCTGCAATATTTATCCAGCCCTTTATCCCAGCGCGCTCTACAGCCGTGTTAAATTCCACATATCCTTCCTTTTCATCTCTGACCTCAGCATTGATTCTAAGTACCGGGCGGAGCGAAAGAAATCCTTCCGGCAAGATCGCACGAAGGCGATCTTGTTCGACGCCATAGGCCATCACAAACTGTTCAACATTCATGGTGTTCTCCCATCAAATATATCTACAAAACTTCGTTAGAAAATGCGCTATTTCTTTTCATCCAGCAGCATGACCCCATCCGCAGGATTGTGGTCAATGGCTCCCACAATGCGGTGGGGAAGATACGGCTCCTCCAGATACGCAATATCCTCTGCGGTCAGCTTCACATCAAGCGCACCGGCGGCATCTTCGAAATGGGACGCTTTTGTAGCCCCGATGATAGGAGCAGCAACACCTTTTACCCAGTGCCATGCCAGCGCGATCTGCTGCATCTTCACGCCGTAGCGCTCTGCCAGTTCATGCACCCGCAGGACGATCTGCATATCCTGTTCCTCGGTTCGGTCATATTTGCCCATGGCCACCCGGTCAGTCCTGCTGCGAAGCGTGTTTGTGTTCCACTGCGGGCGGGTCAGGTGTCCTGCTGCCAAAGGACTGTATGGCATGAGCGATACGCCCATCTGCTTACAAATGGGGATCAGCTCCCGCTCGTCCTCCCGGTAGAGCAGGTTGTAGTGGTTCTCCATGGTCTGAAACTGCGCCCAGCCATGGTCACGGGCGGCAAGCTGCATATTGTAAAACTGGTAACCGTACATGGCGGATGCCCCCAGCGCCCGCACCTTGCCAGCCCTAACCAGGTCATTCAGAGCCTCCATCGTTTCTTCGATGGGCGTATCATAGTCAAAGCGGTGGATGATATACAGGTCGAGGTAATCGGTCCCCAACCGCTTCAGAGTCCCGTCGATCTCCCGGTGGATCGCCCCGGCAGACAGTCTGCCGGGATTGAAATAGACCTTGGAAGCAATGACCACCTTGTCGCGGGCGATGTTCTTTTTGATGGCCCGTCCCAGATATTCCTCGCTGGTTCCGGCAGAGTAGCCGTTGGCGGTATCAAAAAAGTTGATGCCCAGAGAAAGCGCGTGTTTGACCACTTTCTCTGTTTCTGTTTCATCCAGCGTCCAGTCGTGCATGGTTCCGGCCTTGCCGAAACTCATACAGCCGACACACAACTTGGAGATCCGAACATCCGTATTTCCTAAAGTTATAAATTCCATTCTTAGTTTCCTTTCTGAGATGTCCTCTTCCTATTCAGCAGCTTTCCCCCATAGTGAATAAGGAAAATGCAAAGCCCCATCAGCGCCAGATAATCAAGATAGAACAAGCGCTTTGGCTCATTGAAATCCAGAAAAACAATCTCGTTTCTCAAGAGCATATAGGTCAGAAAGTCCCGTCTGATAAACACAGAAACGCCATAGGCGGCAATCAGCGCAGAGAGGAGAAACACAGCTTCTTTCCGGGGTCTCGACGGTGCCAAGTGAAGCGGTTTTGCCGCCATTGTCAGGATCATGTTCCAACGGAATCCGAGATGCAGGCTCATCAGGATATAGCCTCAATAGGCGCCGAGAATGTGCAGGCGCCGCGCCAGCGCCAAGCCGCTCTGAATAGGCAAAAATGCAAATACATGGCGCGACAGGACAATTCCGCTGTGCATCAGCGTAAGCATGGCAAGCAGCGACAAGGTCATCAGGACATCGGTGGAGAGTTTGACTGCCAGTTTCGGTTTCATGACTCAGCCGCCTTTTGAATACAACTCACAGCGTTCAGACTGCGGGGATAACCGATGTAGGGCAGACATTGGGATACCACCCGGACAAGGAAATCCTTGTCGTTGCCCAGGTTCATATTCCCTTTGGCATGGGCGATGAGCTGCGGCTCGCAGCCTCCCTGGGCCATGAGGAAGCAGAAGGTAATCATCTCCCTCTGGGGGAGGTCAAGGCCAGTGCGGGTATAGAAGTCGCCAAAGCAGTTGGCGGCCAGCCAGCGATTGAAATGCCCCTTCTTCCACGCCTCTTTCATGTGTTCTCCGAAGATCGCAGCCTGGGCCTCCACGCCCTTTTCCAGCCGGTTCTCCATGTTCGTGGTGGCCTGGCCGGGCAGGGGCAGCGCAATCTCCATCTGCGTAAAGATGTCATTGGCTGCATTCAGGAAGGGCAATATCCGTCCGTAGCCGAGATAATCCGTGGCCTGATAGACGGTTTCCTTGACCATCACCGGTGTGACTCCGTTTTCCAGTGCAGTTGGCAGCATTTCCCGAAAGGCGTCCACGCCGCCGCAGCCGATCAAAGTGGAGAGGATCGCCAGGTAGCGGGTGGCTGCGTCCAGCTGCTGGTTTTCTTCGCCCACCACCTCCTCAAAGGCGAAGTGCCGGAAGCGCTCAGTAAACTCCGGGTCCGTTTTTCTCAGTTCCATGATTATCCCTCCGTTAAAACGCATTTCTCCAATCCGCAAGTGCCTTGTCGGATACGCCGTTCATCATTTTTCCGGCTTTCCAATTCGCCTTCGGGCAGAGTTTCCTCAGTTCATCCACCGTTCTTCCCATGCCGCTGCCGCCGGAGGTGGCAAAGGGCACCAGGGTCTTTCGGTCAAAGTCATAGCTCTCCACGAAGGTACTGATGACACGGGGCGCAGTATACCACCAGATGGGGAAGCCAATGAACACCGTGTCGTAGTCCGCCATATCGGGAAGCTTCTCGGCGATCTCCGGGCGGGAGGACGGGTCATTCATTTCTACGCTGCTGCGGCTCTTTTTGTCAATCCAGTTCAGGTCTGCACTGCTGTACGGGACAGCAGGCTTGATCTCGAACAGGTCAGCGCCCGCAGCCTTTGCCAAACGCTCAGCGGCCTTTTTTGTCGTGCCGCTGGC
>JAEDJB010000071.1 GCA_016296565.1 Oscillospiraceae bacterium | reverse complement strand
ACGTTCCGGGCGATCTCCTCCTGGAGGGCCTGGAAGGAGGGGAACTTCTTCTCCTCCCGCAGGTACTGGTAAAACTCCATCTGGATCTTCTGGCCGTACAGGTCCCCGCTGAAGTCCAGGATGAAGCCCTCGATGGTGAGCTGATCCCCGTCGTCCACGGTGGGCCGGGTGCCCACGTTGGTCACGGCCATGTGGGTGTCGCCGTTTTCCAGAATGACCTTGGTGGCGTAGACCCCCTTGGCGGGAGGCAGCACATGCTCCTTCAGCCGCAGGTTCACCGTGGGGAAGCCCAGGGTGGTGCCCAGCTTCTTCCCGTGAGCCACCCGGTCGCTGAGGGTGTAGGGGTGACCCAGGAACTGGTTGGCCCGCTGAATTTCCCCCTGGGCGATGAGGGTGCGGATGTAGGTGGAGGAGACGGTGATGCCCTCCTGCTCCACCTTGGGGATGATGTCGCAGCCGATGCCCAGCTCCTGGCAGGCCTGCTGGAGCTTCTGGGGGTTGCCCTCCCCCTTGTAGCCGAAGTGGTAGTCGTGACCGGCCACCAGGTGGACGGCGTTCAGGTCCCGGACCAGGGTTTCCTCCAGAAAGGTCCGCCAGGGCTGCTTCATGAACTGAGGGGTGAAGGGCTCCACAATCACGTCCTCAATGCCGTAATACTTGCGCATCAGGTCCGCCCGGTCCTCCGGGGAGGTGATGAGGGGCATGGGCTTGCCCAGGATCACGGTCTGGGGGTGGGGGTCAAAGGTAAAGGCAGAGGGGGTGGCGCCGGTCTCCTTGGCCACCTGGGCGGTGCGGCGCATGAGGGCGGCGTGGCCGTTGTGCACGCCGTCAAAGAATCCCAGCGCGATCACGCGTTTTTTCTGTTCCAACTTGTTACACCTCGAAAAAGCTTTTTATCGTCGTGAGACAGCCCTGGCTGCGCTGGCTCAGGGCGAGAAACTCTCCCTGCCGGCTGTAGACCCGGTAGGTCCCGTCGGGGCCGTCCACGGTCAGGCTGTTTCCGTTGCGGATTCGTTTTTCCTCCGCCCCGGTCTGAAGCTGAAGGACGGGATAATCGGAAAAGTAGGCGTCCACCGGGAGCAGCAGGGCTGCCGGGTCCGCCGCGGCGGCTACATCCTCTAAGGTGACGGCGTCCTCCAGGGTAAACCCGGCGGACCGGGTGCGCCGCAGGGAGAAGAGGGTTCCCCCGCAGCCCAGGGCCTGTCCCATGTCGTGGCAGAGGGTGCGCACATAGGTCCCCTTGGAGCACAGAACCCGCAGGGTATAGTCCGTGGGGGAGACCTGGTCCAGCAGCTCCAGCTGGTGGATGGTCACCGGCCTTGGCTGGCGTTCCACCTCCACCCCCCGGCGGGCCAGCTCATAGAGCTTCCGGCCGTTTTTCTTAACAGCAGAATACATGGGGGGAATCTGCTGCAAATCCCCCCGGAACCGGTCCAGAACACACTCCAGCTGGTCCCGGGTGATTTCCACCGGGTGGGTTTCCAGGGTAGTGCCGGTGCAGTCCTGGGTGTCGGTCACCACCCCTAACCGCAGCCCGGCGATATATTCCTTCTCCCGCTCCGCGGCAAACTCCACCGCCCGGGTGGCCCGGCCCACAAACACCGGCAGCACGCCGGTGGCCATGGGGTCCAGGGTGCCGGCGTGGCCGATGCGCTTCACGTGCAGGATGCCCCGGAGCTTGGCCACCACGTCGTGGGAGGTCCAGCCGGCGGGCTTGTCGATGACCAGGATTCCGTTAGCCATGCTGCACCTGCTCGATCGCGTCCAGCATAGCCGCCTTGGCCTGGGCGGGGGTGCCGTGGATGGTGCACCCGGCCGCCGCCGGGTGGCCGCCGCCGCCGAAGCGGGCGCAGACCAGGGAGGCGTTCAGGCTCTTGCCGTCAGTGCGCAGGGAGATCTTGCACTCCTCCGGCTTCAGCTGCCGGACGGTCACGGCGTTGTCCACCCCTTCCAGCAGGCCGATGAAGGAGGAAATGTCCTCCAGGTCCTCTTCCGTTGCCTGCAGCTCCCGGATCATGTCCAGGGTGACGTAGGCAAAGACCAGGGTGCCGTCCTGCTCCAGGTCCATGTCCCGGACCAGGCGGCTTTCGATCTGCATCCGCTTTAAGGATTTCACCCGGAAGTGGCGCTTATTCACCCACTGGGCGTCAAAGCCGGTCTCCATGAGATCGGCGGCGATCCGGTGGGTCTCCGGGGTGGTGTTGGAGTAGACGAAGCAGCCGGTGTCCGTGGCGATGGCCATATAGAGCAGCAGGGCGATGGGGGCCGTGATGGTCACCCCCAGCTGGGTTAAAACCTTGGTGATAATCTCCCCGCAGGCGGCCGCCGCCGGGTCCACCAGGGTGTGCTTGGCATACCCCTCGTTGGAGCCGTGGTGGTCGATGCACAGGAGAATGTTGTCCTTCCAGGGAGCAGCGCTTCCCGGGAGCATCCCCTGGGAGGCCACGTCCACGGACACAGCCGCCTGGGGCTGGAAGTCCGCGGGGGCCAGCACCCCCTGGAAGTAGGGATCAAAGAGGCCGTGGGCGTCCTCGTTGGGCAGGACCCAGGCGGTCTTGCCCAGCTGGCGCAGGCCTAAGCACAGGGCGGCGGCGCAGCCGATGGTGTCCCCGTCCGGCCGCTTGTGGGTGAGGATCAGCACCTGATCCAGGTCCCGGAGCAGGCCGGCAGTTTCTTGTACCGTCATCCTTCCCCTCCGGTCTCTTTGTGCTCAATGTCGTTTAAGAGCTTCAGGATGTGGGTGCCCTTGTCGATGGAGGTGTCCTCCTGGAAGACCAGCTCCGGGGTGTACCGCAGGGAGAGGGCACGGCCCAGCTCCCGGCGGAGGTAGCCTCCGGCGGACTTCAGGCCCCGGATCACGTCCTTCACGTCGCTTTTGTCCAGCACGCTCACATAGACCTTGGCATACCGCAGGTCGGAGGTGGTGTCCACATGGGTGATGGACACCAGCCCGTGGACCCGGGGGTCCTTTACGGTGCGCAGCAGGGCGGAGAGCTCCCGCTGGATTTCCTCGTTGATCCGTCCGATTCTGTTAGAGGCCATGGCTTACACCTCGATCTGTTCCATGAGGAAGGCCTCGATCACGTCGCCCACCTTGATGTCCTGGAACTTTTCGAAGGTGATGCCGCACTCGTAGCCCTGGGCCACTTCCTTCACGCTGTCCTTGAAGCGCTGGAGGGAGGAGATGGACCCGTCGTAGATGACGATGCCGTCCCGCACCAGCCGCAGCTGGGCGTTGCGCTGCATCTTGCCCTCGGTGACGTAGCAGCCGGCCACCATGCCCACGCCGGTGATGCGGAAGACCTCCCGCACCTCGGCCTGGCCCAGCTCCACTTCCTTGAACTTGGGCGCCAGCATACCCTTCATGGCGGACTCCATCTCGTTGATGGCGTCGTAGATGACCCGGTACATTCTCATGTCCACCTTCATCCGGGCGGCGGACTCCTTGGCGTTGGCGTCGGGGCGGACGTTGAAGCCCACGATGATGGCGTTGGAGGTGGAGGCCAGCATCACGTCGGACTCGTTCACGGCGCCCACGGCGCAGTGGATGACCCGCACCCGGACCTCCTCGTTGGAGAGCTTCTCCAGGGAGGACTTCACCGCCTCGGCGGAGCCCTGAACGTCGGCCTTTACGATGATGTTCAGGTCCTTCAGCTCGCCCTGCTGGATCTGGGAGAACAGGTCGTCCAGGGTGACCTTCTGGTTGGCGGCGTTGGCGGCCATCTTGTTTTCGTGCTTGCGCTGCTCCACCAGCTCACGGGCCATGCGCTCGTCGGCCACGGCGTGGAAGTCGTCGCCGGCGCCGGGGACCTCGCTCATGCCGGTGATCTCCACAGGCACGGAGGGACCGGCCTCGGTGATCTTCTTGCCCTTGGCGTCGGTCATGGCGCGGACACGGCCCACGGCGGTGCCGGCGATGATCACGTCGCCCTGGTGGAGGGTGCCCTTCTGCACCAGCAGGGTGGCCACGGGGCCGCGGCCCTTGTCCAGGCGGGCCTCGATGACGGCGCCGTGGGCGGAGCGGTTGGGGTTGGCCTTCAGCTCCCGCATTTCGGCGGTGAGGACCACCATCTCCAGCAGGTTGTCGATGCCCATGCCGGTCTTGGCGGAGATGGGGCAGCAGATGGTGTCGCCGCCCCACTCCTCGGTGACCAGACCGTACTCGGTGAGCTGCTGCTTGACCCGGTCGGGGTTGGCCTCGGGCTTATCCATCTTGTTGATGGCAACGATCACGGGGATCTCGGCGGCCTTGGCGTGGTTGATGGACTCCACGGTCTGGGGCATGATGCCGTCGTCGGCGGCCACCACCAGGATGGCGATGTCGGTGATCATGGCGCCCCGGGCGCGCATGGCGGTGAAGGCCTCGTGGCCGGGGGTGTCCAGGAAGGTGATGGGGGAGCCGTTCACGTCCACCTGGTAAGCGCCGATGTGCTGGGTGATGCCGCCGGCCTCGCCGGAGGCAACGTGGGAGTTGCGGATATAGTCCAGCAGGGAGGTCTTGCCGTGGTCCACGTGGCCCATGACCACCACCACGGGGGCGCGGGGCATCAGGTCCTCGTCCTTGTCCTCGGCGGTGTCGATGAGCTTTTCCTCGATGGTGACAATGACTTCCTTCTCCACCTTGCAGCCCAGCTCCATGGCCACCAGGGCGGCGGTGTCGTAGTCGATGATCTCGGACAGGGAGGCCATGACGCCCAGCTTCATGAGGGTCTTGACCACCTCTGCGCCGGTTTTCTTCATCCGGGAGGCCAGCTCGCCCACGCCGATTTCGTCGGGAATCTTCACGGTGAGGGGGGTCTTCTTGGCAATCTCCAGCTGGAGGCGGCGCATCTTTTCCTGCTCCTCCTGCTTGCGCTTGCTGCCGAAATTGCCGTTCTTCCGCTGGCTGCTGCGGCTCTGGATCTTCTGTTTGCCGCTCTGCATCCGGTTGGCCCGCTCAGGGGCCAGGTTCTCCAGGCGCTCGTCGTATTTCTCCAGGTTCACCGTGCCGCCCTTGCGGGTGTCCACCAGCTTCTTCTCGGGGACCCGGGTGGTGGGACGGTTCTGGGGCTCGGACTTGGGCTCAGCCTTGGGGGCGGGCTGCTGATTCTGCTGGCCCTTGCCCCGGTTCTGATCCCGGTTCCGGTCGTTGTTGTTATTATTGTTGTTCCGGTTCCGGTTCTGGTCCCGGTCGCCCTTCTTGTCCCGGTTCCGGTCGCTGCGATCATTGCGGTCGTTCCGGTCGTTCCGGCCGCCCTCGGGCTTATCCTTCCGGGCGGGTGCGGGAGCGGGCGTGCCCAGGGAGGCCTGCATGTCGGCCACCTGGTTGTGCTGGGTCAGGTACTCGAAGATCAGGGAGAGCTCCTTGTCGTCCAGCACCTGCATATGGTTTTTCGGGGTGGTAGCGTAAGTGGACAGGATCTGGGTGATCTCCTTGGTGGACTTGCCGAAATCCTTGGCTACCTCATGCACACGATACTTATTCTCAAAACTCAAATATAGCCACCTCCGTTGATGACCGGGCAGGGGGGACCCTGTCTGGCCACAGGTTTACTTACTCTTCTCTTTTCGGGGGTTCCCCCGGCGCAGGTTTTTCTTATGGGCGCGGGTTTCGTCCCGGCGCTTTTTGGCCCGGGCGGATTTCTGGGACAGAAGGTCCCGGGCCTGCCCATAGGTTTCCGGGTCGGCCTGGGCCAGCTTTTCGGCCACAGCGGCGGCAAAGCCCACATCGCTGACGGCCAGCATGGCGCAGGAGGTCCGGCCCAGACAGCTGCCCAGCTCATCCTTGGAAAAGGGGACGGTCAGGCAGACGGTTTTTCCGGCTTGGCAGAAATGATGAGCCCGGCGGATGGTGTTGTCCGCTGCGTCGTGGGCCAGCAGCAGCAGGTACGCCTTGTGCGCCCGGCAGACTGCCCCGACAGGCTCCTCCCCCACGGCAAGCCGCCCGGCCCTGAACGCGAGGCCCAGGAGAGGGAGTATGCTATCCATCCATGCCGCCCCCTTCCATTTCCTGTTCCAGGGCGTCATAGACCTCCGCCGGAATGGGCAGAGAGAAGGCCCGCTCCAGGGCCTTGGCCTTCCGCGCCCGCTTCAGGCACTCCGGCTGAGGACAGAGGTACGCGCCCCGTCCCGGTTTTTTCCCGTGGAAGTCCAGGGTGATGGTCCCGTCCGGGGCGCGCACCACTCGGATCAGGTCCCGCTTGGGTTTCATTTCCCGGCAGCCAAGGCATTGGCGCAGGGGAATCTTTTTCGGCACGGTGACACCTCCTTGGTTGGATTGGTTGGGTCAAAGAATATGGTCAGAGGGATTATTATTCCTCGTTGCCCTCGGTATCGGGAGCCTCCGGCTCCTCCGCGGCGGCCTCGGCAGCCTTGGCGGCTTCCTCCTCGGCCAGGTCCGCGGCCAGAACCTGCATGGCCTCCTCGTAGCTGGACATGCCCAGGGCGGCCAGCATGGCGTTTTCCATGGCGGCGGCAGCCTGGGTGGCGGCGGCGATCTGCTCGGTGGCCCGCTGGAGCTCGGCGGCGGCGTCCTCCTCCTCCCACTCGTGGGCGGCGGACTCGGACTTGATGTCGATCTTGTAGCCGGTGAGCTTGGCGGCCAGGCGGGCGTTCTGCCCCTCCTTGCCGATGGCCAGGGAGAGCTGGTCGTCAGGGACCACCACCCGGCAGCTCTTGGTGCCCTCCATGGGAACCACGGAGATCACGTCGGCGGGGGAGAGGGAGGCGGCCACGTACTCGGCGGGGTCGTCGCTGTACTTGATGATGTCGATCTTCTCGCTCTTCAGCTCGGCTACCACATTGTTTACCCGGACGCCCTTGGGACCCACGCAGGCGCCGATGGGGTCCACGTTCTCGTCGGAGGACCAGACGGCCAGCTTGGAGCGGCTGCCGGCCTCCCGGGCGATGGAGCGGATCTCCACGGTGCCGTCGTAGATTTCGGGGACCTCCAGCTCGAACAGCCGCTTGACCAGGCCGGGGTGGGTCCGGGAGATGAGGACCTGGGGGCCACGGCTGGACCGGCGGACCTCCACCACGTAGACCTTCAGCCGGTCGCCCTCCCGGATGACCTCGCCGCGAACCTGCTCGGCGGGGGCCAGGTAGGCGTCGGTGGACTCCCCGTTGCTGGTGATGCGCAGGGAGACGGCCCCGTTTCTGGGGTCCACCCGGGTGACGGTGCCCAGGAGCATCTCGTGCTCCTTGGAGCTGAACATGTCGTAGATCATGTTGTGCTCGGCCTCCCGCATGCCCTGGATGATCACCTGGCGGGCGGTCTGGGCGGCGATGCGGCCGAAGTTCCGGGGCTTGATCTCAATGCGGACCACGTCGCCGGTCTGGGCGGAGGGCAGGGACTTCCGGGCCTCGTCCAGGGCGATCTCGGTGTAGGGGTTATCCACCTCTTCCACGATCTCCTTCTTCACATACATGCGCACGGTGCCGGCGGCCTCGTTGGCGTCCACAAAGACGTTGTCGGTGATCCCCTCATGGTCCCGCTTGTAGGCGGAGATCAGGGCCTGGGTGATCTTCTCCAGCATGTAGCTTTTGGGAATGCCCTTTTCCTTTTCGATGAGCTCGATGGCGGCAAAAAACTCCTTGCCGTCCAGCTCGTTGCTCTTTGCGTTTTTGGGTGTTTTCTTAGCCATTGTCAGTTAACTCCTCAGTTGTGTAGTTGCGGGATCAAAAGCGGACGTGCAGGCGCACGAACGCGATTTCTTTCTTGGGGAAGGTGACGGTCTCGTTTCCCAGGGTGAGGGTAACGTCGCCGTCCTGGTACCCGGCCAGGATGCCGGTGCAGGCTTTCTGGCCGTTCACGGCCTGGTAGAACTTCACGTCCACCTCTGCCCCCAGAAACGCGGCGAAGTGCTCGGGCTTTTTCAGGGGGCGGTCGGCTCCGGCGGAGGAGACCTCAAAGGTGTAGGCGTCCTGAATGGGGTCGGCCTCGTCCAGCAGGGGGTCCACCCCCCGGCTGACGGCCTCGCAGTCGTCGATGGACACGCCGCCCTCCTTGTCGATATACAGGCGGAGATACCAGCTGCCGGCCTCCTTAACATATTCTACGTCCCACAGGGAGCAGCCGTTTGCCTCCACCACCGGGCGGGCCAGGTCAGTAACAAGATCTGTGATTTTGGACATGATACGCCTCCTAATCCTCCGTCATGATAAGCCGGTCCCCGCCGTGGGGAGGGGACCGGGGGTAATCATAAAAGAAAGAGCGGGGCAAGCCCCACTCTCACTTAAACTAACATCAGAATACGGGAGAATTATACCACGGCAGCGACATTCTGGCAAGGGGGTTTCTGAGAATTCCCGGAAAAATATAAGAGGCAATGGGGGAATACCTTATTTAATATATCCCCCGGAAAAAATGAAAAAATGTGAAGGAAGTGTGAAAGAAGTATTAAAAATGGAAAGAAAGGGAAGAAAGGCTTGCCGAAAAAGTCCTGGTTATGTATAATGTAAATTCGTAAGCGATCATTGCCGGGTTTCGCCCGGCAGGGAACCAGAGCAAAAGGAGGCTGTAAGCCTTGGAACATAAAGGTAAGAGAAAGAAGAAGCGCAGATTGAAGCGGAAATACCGGATTCTCCGGGGCATCTACGCGGCGGTTGTGGTCCTGGCGGCCATTATTGTGATCGGATACGGGGTGGTGAAGTTCGTTCTGCCCGAGCCGGAGATCACCCCGGCGGCCAGCAGCAGCCAGACCAACTCCGCCTCCATCCCCGGCATGGAGGAAGGGGACCGGCAGAGAAAGGAACAGACCTATACCTTCCTTCTGACGGTGCCGGACCAGGCCAGCGGCAACGGCGACTCCATCATGGTGATCACCTATGACGTGCCCAACCAGAAGATCGGGATGCTCTCCATCCCCCGGGACACCCTGGTGAACACCTCCAACGCCAAGATCAACGCCAGCCTGGTGGCGGGCATTGAGAACCTGCGGGAGGTGGTCTCCAATCTGGTGGGCTTCCCCCTTGACTTCTATATCACCCTGGATCTGGACGCCTTCGTGGAGCTGGTGGACGCCGTGGGCGGCGTGGACTTTGACGTTCCCGTGGAGATGTACTACGACGACCCCGCCCAGGACCTGCACATTCACTTCCAGCCCGGGATGCAGCACCTGTCCGGCCAGCAGGCCCTGGAGGTCTGCCGTTTCCGCCACAACGCCGACGGCACCGGCTATCCTCTGGGAGACGTCCAGCGGACGGAAACCACCCAGCGGATGATGCTCACCGTGGCTAAAAAGGTCATGTCCTTCAGCGGGGTGACCAATCTCAGCGAATTTGTGGATATTGTACAGCGGAAC
>JAEDJB010000070.1 GCA_016296565.1 Oscillospiraceae bacterium | reverse complement strand
TGGACCTGAGCCGGCTGGACCAGATTCTCACCTGGCTGGGCTGACGCCGCGATCACGCTATTATACCATCTTTTTTTGCCCGATAGCAACCGCCCGGACCGGGAATAATATCTTGCCATCCGGGGGAAAGAATCGTATAATAAGGAATTAAGTATAAGCTGACGCGCTTTCTGCGCCGGATCGGAGGGATTTGCTTGGCTGGTGTTCTCGGTGTCTATATCCACATCCCCTTCTGCAAAAGCAAGTGCGACTACTGCGACTTCTACTCCCTGGCCGGCCAGGAGGAGCTGATGGACCGCTACCAGCGGGCTCTGCTTGCCCACATCAAGTCCTTCCTCCCCCTGCTGAAAGGCCGTCCGGTGGACTCCATTTACTTCGGCGGCGGCACCCCCTCCTACTACGGGGAAAAGCGCCTGCGGGAGATTCTGGGCTTTCTGCAGCACCATCTGTCCGTGAGCCGCCAGGCGGAGATCACCGTGGAGTGCAACCCGGACAGCGTGGACTGGCGGGGCATCTCCCGGCTGCGCCGGGCGGGGGTCAACCGGATCTCTCTGGGGATGCAGTCGGCCAACCCCCAGCAGCTGCGCTGCATCCACCGGATTCACACCCCCCGGCAGGTGGACCAGGCGGTGGCCGACATCCGCAAAGCCAAGATGGAAAACCTGAGCCTGGACCTGATCTACGGTCTCCCTGACCAGACCATGGCCGACTGGGAGGACACCCTGGAAAAGGCCATCGCCCTGAACCCGGAGCACATCTCCTGCTACGGCCTCAAGGTGGAGGCGGACACCCCCCTGGCCGCCCGGGTGGCCAGCGGTGAGCCGTTGCCCGACGGGGACTGCCAGGCGGATCTCTATCTCCGGGCGGTGGAGCTTCTGCGCCAGGCCGGGTACCGGCAGTATGAGATCTCCAACTTCTCCAAGCCCGGCCGGGAATCCCGCCACAACCTGAAATACTGGCTGGGCCGGGAGTATGTGGGCTTCGGCCCCGGGGCCCACTCCTACCTGGACGGCCGGCGCTACGCCTACCGCCGGGACCTGGAGGCCTATCTCACCGCCAGCCCCACCCGGGAAGAGCTGCTGGAGGACGACCAGACCATCAACGCCCCGGAGCGGGCCCAGGAGTATCTGCTCCTGCGAATGCGCACCCAGCGGGGCATTGAGGAGTGGGAGTACCGCCGGAAGTTCGGCCTGAACTTCGAGCCCATCAACCGCCGGCTGGAGTTCTTCGAGCGCCACCACTGGGCGGAGCAGTCCGACCGCCGCTGGCACTTTACCCCCGAGGGCTTCCTGCTCTCCAACACCCTGATCCTGGACCTGCTGGACGCCCAGGCCGGGACCCTGAACGAACGCAAAAACTGGGCGGATCTCATTCATCCCAACAGCTCCGCCCCGGAAAACAGATAGAATCACGCGCACCCAGCGTACCCCTGAAAGGAGATGCCCTGCAATGAAATACCTTTTGATTATCGGCGACGGTATGGCAGACAATCCTGTCCCCAGCCTGGACGGGAAGACCCCCCTCCAGGCCGCCAACATCCCCGCCATGGACGCCCTGGCCGCCAAAGGCGAGGTGGGCAACGTCATCAACTGCCCCGGGGACCTGCCCGCCGGCAGCGACACCGCCATCCTCTCCATCTTCGGCGCGGACCCCAAGGTCTGCTACACCGGCCGCTCCCCCCTGGAGGCCGCCGCCACCGGCATTCAGCTGAACCCCGGCGACGTGTCCTACCGCTGCAACATGGTGGCCTATGAGGACAACGACCTGCCCTTTGAGGAGAAGAAGATCCTCTCCCACTCCGGCGGCTCCATCGAAGGGGACCAGTCCATCCAGCTGGTCACCGACCTGTTCCAGGACCCCCGGTTCCAGGCTGCCGCCCAGAAGGCAGGCATGACCGTTTACCCCGCCGCCTCCTTCCGTCACATCGCCGTCCAGGCAGGCGCCAACATCACCGGCATCTCCCTGATTCCCCCCCACGACCACCTGGGGGAGGTCATCGGCCCCCTGCTCCCCTCTGGCTGCGACAACGCCGCCGTTCTGAAGGACCTGATGAAGCTGGCCCATGAGGTGCTGGACCACCACCCCATCAACGAAAAGCGCCGGGCCGAGGGCAAGCTCCCCGCCAACGGCGTGTGGTTCTGGGCAGAGGGCAGCGCCGTGGCTCTGGACTCCTTCTGGGATAAGTACCACAAGACCGGCACGGTGATCTCCGCCGTTCCCCTGTGCTTCGGCATCGCCCGCCTGTCCGGCCTGGACATCCGGGAGGTGGAGGGCGCCACCGGCGAGCTGGACACCAACTACGAGGGCAAGGTAGCCGCCGCCCTGGACGAGCTTCACAAGGGCAAGGACTTTGTGGCCGTCCACGTGGAGGCCCCCGACGAGTGCACCCACAACGGCGACCTGCCCGGCAAGCTCCAGGCCATCGAGTGGCTGGACAGCCGGGTGGTGGGTCCCCTGACCCAGGCCCTGGATCAGGAGGGCACCGACTACCGCCTGCTGATCCTCTCCGACCACAAAACCCTCACGTCCACCCGGGGCCACGACGGGGACCCGGTGCCCTACCTGATTTACGACAGCCGCACCGACTCCGGCCTGGGCCTGCCTTACTGCGAGGAGTCCGGCCTGAAGGGTCCCGCCTATCCCGAAGGGGCCCCTGTGCTCATGAAAAAACTTTTTGAAATCTGAGAATAATGGAGGAACCAAACTATGAGTAAGATCGCTTTTTCCCCCGCCGACATTCTGCTGCCCGTGGACTGCGGCCTGACCAAGTGGGCCGTGGTGGCCTGCGACCAGTACACCTCTGAGCCGGAGTACTGGGAACGGGTGGACAAGTTCGTGGGCGACGCCCCCTCCACCCTGCGCCTGATCCTCCCCGAGAGCAAGCTGGAGGACGACAACGTTGAGGAAGAGATCGCCAAGATCAACCAGACCATGGAGCAGTATCTCCAGGAGGAGCGACTGCGCCCCGTGGAAAACTCTCTGCTCCTGCTGGAGCGGAAGCTGGACGGCGGCAAGACCCGTCTGGGCCTCATCGGCAAGCTGGACCTGGAGCAGTATGACTACGCCAAGGGCTCCGGCACCCCCATCCGCGCCACCGAGGGCACCGTCCTCTCCCGGATTCCCCCCCGCATGCGGGTGCGGAAGAACGCTCCCATTGAGCTGCCCCACATCATGGTCCTCATCGACGACCCCGACCGCACCGTGATTGAGCCCCTCACCACCGACCAGGCCAAGAAGCAGATGCAGATGGTCTACTCCGCCACCCTCATGGAAAAGGGCGGCCGGGTCTCCGGCTTCCTGCTCAGCGACAAGCAGAAGCAGGACGTGGAGGACAAGCTCACCGCCCTGGCTGACCCCAAGCGGTTCGAGGAATTCTATCATGCCGAAGGCAAGCCCGTGCTCACCTTCGCCATGGGCGACGGCAACCACTCCCTGGCCACCGCCAAGGCCTGCTGGGAGGAGCTGAAGCCCACCCTGTCCCCTGAGGAGCGGGAGAACCACCCCGCCCGCTACGCCCTGGTGGAGCTGGTGAACCTCCACGACGACTCCCTGGAGTTTGAGGCCATTCACCGCGTCCTCTTCGGCGTGGACCCCAAAAAGCTGCTGGCTGACTTCCTGGCTGCCTATCCCGGCGCTCACTACGGTGAGGGCGAGGGCCACCAGATCCGCTATGTGATGGCCGGCGAGAAGGGCGTGGTCACCGTGCCCAACCCCACCGCTCAGCTGGAAGTGGGCACCCTCCAGTCCTTCCTGGACAAGTACCTGGAGGAGAACGGCGGCAAGATCGACTATATCCACGGCGAGGACGTCACCGAGCGCCTGGCCAGCCAGCCGGAGAGCATCGGCTTCATCCTCCCCGCCATGGGCAAGGATCAGCTCTTCCCCACCGTGATCTTTGACGGCGCTCTGCCCCGGAAGACCTTCTCCATGGGCGAGGCCAACGACAAGCGCTTCTATCTGGAAGCCCGGAAGATTAAGTGACTTCCCTTACCCTCCAAGCCCCAGCCAAAGTTAACCTGACCCTGGACATTCTGGGGTCCCGTCCTGACGGCTACCACGAGATGGAGATGGTGATGCAGTCGGTCTCCCTCCGGGACACCGTCACCCTGGACCTGGGGGCTCCCGGAGGCATCCGGGCCGAGTCCGGCCTGCACTTTCTCCCCAAGGGCAAGGACAACCTGGCCGTGGCCGCCGCCCTGGCCTTCCGGGAGGCAGCCGGTCAGGACTGGCAGGACCTGCGCATCACCATTCAGAAGCAGATTCCCGTCTGCGCCGGCACCGCCGGGGGCAGCAGCGACGCTGCCGCCGTCCTCCGGGGGCTGAACACCCTCACCAATGCGGGGTTCGCCCCCCAGGAGCTGGCCCGGGTGGGAGAGGCGGTCGGCTCCGACGTGCCCTACTGCGTTCTGGGTGGAACCGCGCTGGCCCAGGGCCGGGGCGAGATCCTCACCCCCCTGAAAGCGCTGCCCCCCTGTTATATCGTCCTGTGCAAGCCCGCCTTTTCCATCTCCACCCCCGCCCTGTTCCGGGAGTGGGACAAGCAGAAGCGCCGCCTGCGGCCGGATACCAAGGGGGCTATGGCCGCCCTGGACCGGGGGGATCTGGTGGCTCTGGGCCGCCGGATGTTCAACGTCTTTGAGGGAGTGCTGCCTCCTCAGCAGCGCCGGGAGATCGATGGGATTAAAACCGCTCTCATTCAGGCCGGTGCTCTAGGCGCTGCCATGAGCGGCAGCGGTCCCACCGTTCTGGGACTCTTTGACCGGGAGGACCTGGCCCAAGCTGCCGCGGACCGGCTCAGGGAGACCTACGCAGAAGTTTTTCTGACCCAGCCTGTATAAAGCACAAAAACACCGTCCATACTTTCGGCAACTACGAAAGGGGACGGTGTTTTTTTATGAAGAACCTACATATTCCATGGAGATTCCTGCGGCAGATTCTGGCCCTCTTCTGCGCCGCGCTGGTGTGCACAGCCCTCTGGGCCGAGGCGGAGCAGACCCGGCTGGCGGACAAGATCATCCGACTGCATGTGATCGCCAATTCCGACTCCCAGGCCGACCAGGCCTTAAAGCTCCAGGTGCGGGACCAGGTGCTGGCCCAGGCGGATACCCTTCTCTCCGGCCAGGAGAGCGCCCAGCAGGCCGCTGACATCCTCCGGGATAACCTGACCCCCCTGGCCGAAACCGCCGCCCAGACGGTCTCCCAGGCCGGTTTCTCCTACCAGGTCCAGGTGAGCTTGGAGGACACCTGGTTCCCCACCCGGCAGTATGGGGACCTGTCCCTGCCCGCCGGGCAGTACCAGGCCCTCCGGGTGGTCATCGGCCAGGGGGAGGGGAAGAACTGGTGGTGCGTGGTCTTTCCCTCCCTGTGTCTGCCGGCGGTGAGCGAAGAGGCCCTCCAGACGGCGGGGCTCACCGGTCAGGACTACGCCCTGCTCACCGAGTCCTCCCAGTCCCACGTGATCAAGTTCAAGGCCCTGGAGTGGTGGGGCAGCTGCCGGAGCTGGCTGGCCAGCCGGCTGTAAGCCCTTGCATCCCGGACCGGTCTGTGGTATTTTGGGTATGGAATCTATCCCGGACCGCGAAAGGAGTTTTCTCTATGACATTCGTCTGGACCACCATTCAGGTCAGCGACCTGGACCGCAGCCTGGCCTTCTACCACGACCTGCTGGGTATGCACCTCTGCGAGCGCTTCCAGGGCGCCGGCAACGAGATCGCCATGCTGGGCGACCCCCAGGGCACCAAGCTGGAGCTGCTGTGCAGCCCCGCCCCCAAGGCAGAAAACCCTGGCCAGGGTCTCTCCCTGGGCCTGGCCCCTGAGGACCTGGATCAGCTGCTGGCCAAGCTTCAGGCAGCGGGGCTGGAGGTCTCTCCCCCCATCTCTCCCAATCCCAACCTGATCTTCCACTTTGTGAAGGACCCGGACGGCTTCACCGTTCAGCTGGTGAAGCAGCTGGGCTGATTGCCAAAGACAGCACAGGATGAAACCTGTGCTGTCTCTTTTTCTTGACTTTTGCTATATCGTATAGTAGTATATTATATAGTAATAGGAGGTGGGAAAATGTCCGCCATTGACCTGGCCATTCTGGGCATGGTGCTGGAAAAGCCCCAGAGCGCCTACGATCTGCAGAAGGACGTAGCCTATCACAACTTTTCCCGCTGGACCCGGATCAGCACCCCGTCGGTCTACAAGAAGGTTCTGCGCCTGCGGGACCAGGGGTATCTGGAAAGCCATCAGGAACCCGGCGACCGGGCGGGGAGCAAGGCTGTCTACTCCATTACCGAATCGGGCCGGGCCTATTTCCTCCAGGAAATGGCCGCCTGCGCCAGCCAGCCGGTGCCCCTGCTCTTCGATTTTAACGTGGTCATCACCAACCTGAACAAGATCCCCATGGACCAGGCCCTGGCCCTGGTGGAGCAGCTGCGGCAGAGCCTTCAAACCAGCCGGGAGGAGACCGCTGGCTATGCCCGGACCTACGGGGACATCCCCCTGGTAGGCCGGACGATTTTTGACCAGCAGCTGGGGCTGTATGACGCCCTCCTGGACTGGTTGGACCGCTTTGTCCGCCAGTTTCAGGCCGAGGCCTAAGTTATGGACGGCTTCTGCACCCTGACCGTATTCTTTGAGGCCCCCTTCTGGGTAGGCCTGTACGAGCGCACCGAGGGGAACCGGTACGAGGTCTGCAAAATCACTTTCGGAGCGGAGCCCAAGGATTACGAGGTTTACGACTTTCTTCTGAAAAACTGGCGGCAGCTCCCCTTCAGTCCCGCCCTGACCGCCGGGGGAGCGGATCAGCGCCGGAAAAATCCCAAGCGGGTCCAGCGGGAGATCCGCCGGACCATGGAAGCCCCGGTTCTCTCCACCAAGGCCCAACAGGCCCTTCAGCTCCAGCGGGAGCAGAACAAGCAGGCGCGCAAGACCCGCACCCGGGCGGAAAAAGAGGCAGAGGGCGCCCGGCAGTATGCCCTGCGGCAGGAGAAGAAAAAAGCCAAGCACAAAGGCAGATAGCAAAACGCCGGGCGGATGCCCGGCGTTTCCTTTTGATTCAGCCGTGAGCCCGGCCGCTGATCTCTGTCACGGTCAGGCAGAACACGCAGGTCTTGTTCAGCACGCTCTCTGAAAAAGGCCAGTCCCCCCGGCCGGTGAGCTGCTTCATGATAATCTCCAGGCCGGCGGTTTTCTCCTCCGGGGTGGTGAGCTCCGCGATCTCGCCCTCACCCACCACGCACTGGTAGGCCATGGCAAAGTCGCAGGCCTTCTCGTTGGACTTCACCCGCCGGTTGGTGTCCAGCTCAAAGCCGGCGTAGCCCAGGCTGCGGCACAGGTCCACCTTCCGTCCGGCGGCAGCGCTGTGGAAATAGAACTTCCGCACCCCATCCTGGTGGACGAAGCCGAAGCTCAGCGGTACGATGTAGGGGTGGGTGCCGTCAGCAAAAGCCAGGCGGATGCAGTCGCAGCTGCTGATAATGGCGTCAATCTGCTCCGGCTCGGTAACGGCCAGATCTTTTCTTCTCATTTCCATAAAAATCCCTCCTTTAAAACGGAACCATTTCTTTTGTTTGTTCCTTGTGGTATCATTATAGAGTCCAAGCGGCTCCATGACAAGGGCCACTAACCGAAACTTTATGGGAGCCACCTGCCATGATCTGTATTGACAAACGCAGCAAAACCCCTTATTACCAACAGATTTACCGTCAGCTTTTGGAGCAGATCCTCTCCGGCCGTCTCTCTGCCGGGCATCTGCTCCCCGGCAGCCGCACCCTGGCCGCCAGCCTGGGCGTAGGACGGAACACAGTGGACAACGCGTACAGTCAACTGGCCACCGAAGGCTATCTCCTCCCGGTGCCCGGCCGGGGATACCAGGTACAGGCCCTGCCAGAACTTCTTCTGGACCGGACCGGTCCGTCTTCTGTCCCCAACCAGCCCCCGGCAGAGGTTTCCCCTGTCCTCTATGACTTGTTTTACGGCAGCCTCTCCAACCGGGACTTTCCCTTCTCCCAGTGGAAAAAAGAGATGAACGCTGTTCTGGCCCAGGAAAGCCAACGAGGAATCAACGACTACCCCGGTCACAAAGGCGACCTCCTGTTGCGGGAGCAGCTGACGGACTACCTCTTCGAGACCCGCGGCATCCTCTGCTCTCCAGATCAGATTGTTATCACTGCCGGACTCCAGGGTTCTCTGGATATTCTCTGCAAGCTCTTTCTTCCCGACGGTGGCCTGCACGTTTTTGAGAACCCCAGCTATAACAAAGCCCGCTTCATCTTCCAGTGCCATAATCTCTCCCTGGCCTATCTTACCCTGGATCATGCGGGAGCCATGCCCTCCTCCTTACCCAAGGATCAAAAAGTCACCTCTATTTATCTCACGCCCTCCCATCAGTTTCCTCTGGGAATGGTTATGCCCATTCAGCGGCGGTATGAGTTTCTCAACTGGGCCTTGGAGCACGATGCCTACCTGATTGAAGATGACTATGACAGCGACTACAGCTACTACGGCAGCCCCATCCCTGCCCTTCAATCCGTCGACACCAACGGACGGGTTATCTATCTGGGGAGCTTTTCCAAAAGTCTCTCCCCCTCTATGCGCATGGCTTACCTGATTTTGCCTCCCGCTCTGGCCCATCGCTACAACACGGAGCTGGCAGCCTACAACGGTATGGTCCCCTGGCTCATGCAGCGCACCCTGGCTCAGTTCATTGCCAACGGGCATTATCGCCGCCTGGTCCGCCGCCTGCGCACAAAATTTAAGCGGACCCACGATCTACTTTTGAAGGAGCTGCGGCAGATGTCTCCCGAGATCCGGATTGTCAGCCAGGGACACGCTTTAAAATTTCTTCTGGCCTTTCCTGACTCCATGCCCCGGGAGTGGCTGATTGCCCGAGCGCTGGAGCAGAGCGTACGGGTTTACTCTCCAGAGCGGTTCTGGCAGCCACCGGAAGATTGTCCCCCCACCCTCATTCAAATCGGCTTCACTGCCATGGAGCCGGAGGATATCCCTCTCTGCATCCAGCGGCTGAAGGCCGCTTGGTTCCCAGAGCAGTGAGCAATCACCGCCTGACATGGCAAACAAAAAAACAGGACAGTCGCTTGACCGTCCTGTTCTTTGTGTTGGCGTTACCTATTTTTCCGGTCCGTCTCCAGACAAGTATCTTCGGCGCAGATGAGCTTAACTTCCGTGTTCGGGATGGGAACGGGTGGACCCTCATCGCAATCAACACCAACTCGCTGTCTTTTAAACAGCTTATTCGATTTTTCACATTTTGTCAAGCAAAATGTTGGTGACCCGTACGGGAATCGAACCCATGTTTGCGGCGTGAGAGGCCGCCGTCTTAACCGCTTGACCAACGGGCCGTTGGTACACCTTCAGGGACTCGAACCCTGGACACCCTGATTAAGAGTCAGGTGCTCTACCAGCTGAGCTAAAGGTGCATATTGTTCCGCACCCTCAAAACCGAACAAAGTAACCTCCATACGCTTCGCAAGCGCCTGCATGTTTCAATCCTTGAACCTGCGTTTCTCAG
>JAEDJB010000069.1 GCA_016296565.1 Oscillospiraceae bacterium | reverse complement strand
CCCCGTGATAGGATGTAGCCGAAGCGAACCACCACTTCGGAGAGAGAAGGTGCTCCCATGAGCTATGACTATCTGGACACAATTTTCCTGGCCAGCCTGCCTTCTGAGGATCGATTTCCGGCCTGGCGGGCGATTCTGGGGAGGAAAACCCAAACGGCCCACACATTTGAGATCCATTGCTGGGCGGAAGAGAGGGAATGGGTGGAGGTCGCCCTGCAATATGGCGAAGAAAAAGAGGGCGGCTGGGCCCACGGTCCCGTGATCGCCGGGCCGGTGACGAAGGAATTTCTCCACATGCTTCTTCATGAACCCAAGCCGGAGGCCAGTGAGGGCTATGACAAGCTGACTCCCTTCTTCTCGATTTTCTTTGACAACGGCTTTTCCAGCGAGTTTTACGGCACAGAGCTTCATGTGTGGCTCAGCCTCTGAAAAAGATTATTGGTCCTGCATACATTGCAGCCAGAGCTGGGCCAGCTGGGTCATTCCCTCCTTGTTGGGGTGCAGGCCGTCCATGGAGGGGTACCGGGCGTCCAGCCGGGCCAGGTCCGCAACCTGACAGCCAGTGGCTGCCGCGGCCTTTCGGATGGCGGCATTATAGGGAACCAGCCGCTCCCGGAAGGGGGTGAGCTGGCGATTGAAAGGCGTGTTGTCCAGGTACCCGGTGATGAGGGTGCCGCAGGTGACCGCCGCCTGGGGATAGGCCTCCCGGATGCGCCGGAGCATCAGCTCATAGTCAGCGGCAAAGCGGTCCTCCGGCACATACTGGTTCACGTCGTTGAGACCGGAGAAAACCAGAACGTGGTCCGGGGTGATACCGTCTGCCGCCAGCTTTCGGATTCGGCTGGGAGAGCAGGCGGACAGAGCCCCGGTGGAGGCGACAGAGCTGCCCGACCAGGAGTTGTTGGCCAGAAGCCGGCCCCCCAGGGCACGGATGACCTGCATCCACCAGGTGTCCTCCGCGGAACGAACCCCGGTGATATCGCCAAAGGAGGGGGCGTAGTAGACCCCGCCCGGGGGCGTGACGTCCTGGAAGGTGCTGATGGAGTCTCCCAGCAGCGAGAAATATGGTTGTGTGCCTGACATATTTGTCCGCCTCCCAACAACAAAATTCCAGGGACAGTATACCAAAATTTGACACGAAAGGGAAGCCGACACAAAGAAAAAAAGGTTTTTGAAAAAATTCCATTTCTAAGCCAATTTTGTTTGGAAAACCACTGGACAATTAGGCCGGTTGGATTTATTATATATAGTGTTTTAGTCTCTCTGCAGGCTGATCAAATATTTTGGGGAAAAAGAGAATTTGGCAAGGAAAAAACAGAGGTGATGCTATGAAGCAAAAGTTCTACGGCGGCGTCCACCCCGCCGAACACAAGGAAGCTACTGAGCAGAAACCGATCCAACCGCTCGCCAATGCCCCGGCCCAGGTCGTGATTCCGATGTCCATGCACATCGGCGCACCTTGTAAGCCCGTGGTTCAGAAAGGCGATACCGTGACGGTCGGTCAGATGATCGGTGCAACGGCGGGCCTCGGCGCACCCATCCACGCCAGTGTTTCTGGCAAGGTTGTGGCTGTCGAACCCCGTCCTGGTACCGGCGGCGTGCCCACGCTTTCTGTCGTGATCGAAAACGATTTCCAAAACACCCTCAGCCCGGACTGCAAGCCCCGTGAAAACGTGGATGCCTTGACCTCCCAGGAGATCATTGACATCATCCGTGACGCAGGCTGCACCGGTATGGGCGGCGCGGGATTCCCCACCCACGTCAAAATCAGTTCTGCAGTTGGCAAAGCAGACACCATTATTATTAATGGTGCTGAATGCGAACCCTACATTACCGCGGACCATCGCCTGATGCTCGAGCACGGCGAGAAGATCATCGGCGGCGTTCGGTTCATCATGAAGGCCCTCCAGCTGGACCATGCGTTCATCGGCATTGAAGACAACAAGATGAACGCTGTGGCCCACTTGAAGGAGCTGGTAGGCGACGCCAAGGACATCACCGTCCAGGCGCTGCACACCCGGTACCCCCAGGGCGCTGAGAAACAGCTGATCCAGGCCATCACCGGCCGCGAGGTGCCCCCCGGAAAGCTGCCCGCCGATGTGGGCTGCTGCGTGTTCAACGCCGCAACCACCGCCGCGATCTATGACGCTGTGGCACTGGGCCTGCCCGTGTATCAGCGCGTGATCACCATCACCGGCAGCGCGGTGAAGAACCCCGTAAACCTGCTTGCCCCCGTGGGCACCCCCTTCTCTCACCTGATTGAAGAGGCCGGCGGTTTCAACGGTACTCCTGCCCGTGTCATCTCCGGCGGCCCCATGATGGGTTTTGCCCAGTATGACATGTCCGTCACCATGGGCAAGGCCAGCAACTGCGTTCTCTGCCTGAGCAAGGAAGACCTGCCCAAGACCAGTGAGAATCCCACCTGCATCCGCTGCGCGCGCTGCGTCAACGTGTGTCCCATGCACCTGACCCCCATCTTCATGAACATGTACGGGAAGGCCCGCCGCTGGAGCGAGGTCGAAGAGCTGCGCATTATGGACTGTATGGAATGTGGCTGCTGCCAGTACATCTGTCCGGCCCGGATCCCTCTGGTTCAGCAGTTCCGCACCGCAAAGTTTGCGATCCGCCAGCAGGCGGCGAAGAAGTAAGGAGGGTACAGCATGGAAGAATATAAACTGAGCGTAGCCTCCTCCCCGCACGCATCGTCTCCTGTCGGAACGAAGCACTTGATGCGTGACGTTCTCATCGCCCTCATCCCCGCCATGGCGATGGGCGTCTGGGTGTTTGGCCCGCGCGCACTGACCATGACCATCGTTTCGGTCATTTTCTGCGAAATCTTTGAGTGGGGCTACTGCAAGCTCCTGCACAAGCCCAATCCCATCGGGGACCTGTCCGCCGCCATCACCGGCGTGCTGCTGGTCTTCGTCTGCCCCGTCAGCCTGCCCTACTGGACGGTCATCATCGGTGACTTCTTCGCCATCGTGATCGTCAAGCAGCTCTTCGGCGGTCTGGGCACCAACTTCCTGAACCCCGCTCTGGCGGGCCGTGCATTCCTGATGCTGTGCTATCCCGTGCCCATGACCACCTGGGCAGTGCCTGGCAAGGAAAACTGGCTGGCCATCTTTGGCGCAGGGGAAGCCGGCGTGGACTATGTCACCGGCGCCACCCCCCTGTCCATCGACTTTATGAAGAGCAACATCGCTCCCGACGCCTCCCTGGCTGATATGTTCATCGGCAACATCGGCGGCTGCGTGGGCGAAGTTTCCGCCATCGCCCTGCTCATCGGCGGCATCTACCTGCTGGCCAAGGGCGTCATCCGCATCCGTATCCCCGCAGCTTACATCCTCACCGTGGCTGTCCTGACCCTGATCTTCTCCCGCGCTCCCGAAGGCGTCAACGTCTTCACCTGGATGCTCATGGAGATCTTCGGCGGCGGCCTGTTCCTGGGCGCCTTCTTCATGGCGACCGACTACGTGACCAGCCCCAACACCCCCAAGGGCGAGATCATCTTCGGCATCGGCGCAGGCCTGCTGGTGGTGTTCATCCGTTACTTCGGCGGCTATCCCGAGGGCGTGTGCTACTCCATCCTGGTCATGAACATCCTGGTTTGGCTCATCGACAAGGCTACCATGCCCCACCGTTTCGGTGTTACCCCCGAGATGCGCAAGGCTGAGAAGGAAAAGGCCAAGGCAGCAAAGAAAGCAGCAAAGGAGGGATCTGAGGCATGAGTAACGCAAAGAAAGAATCCGGAATCGCCAGCCTCGTGATCGTTCTGGCTATCATCTGCCTGGTGATCGCTGCTCTGCTGGGCCTGGTCAACAGCGTGACCGAGGGCCCCATCGCAGCCAACACTGCAAAGACCGTTCAGGACTCCCTGAAGGTCGTTCTGCCTGCGGATAACTATGACGAAGTGGAGTACAGCGGCACTGAGGTCAACGTCATTGCCGTGTACAAGGCTGGCGAGGACGGCTATGTGGTGGAGGTCAACTCCCCCAACGGCTTCGGCGGCGCCCTTGACATGATGACCGGTATCGACAACGACGGTGCCATCACTGGCATCGCCATCATCTCCCACTCTGAGACCTCCGGCCTGGGTTCCAAGGCCACCGATCCTGAGTGGCAGGCTCAGTTTGCCGGTATCACCGATACCGTCACTGTGACCAAGGATGGCGGTCAGATCAACGCCATCACCGGCTCCACCATCACCTCCCGCGCTGTCTGCGATGGCGTCAACATGGCCCGCAGCGTTGTGGAAGAACTGGGTTAAGGAGGGTCTGAAACAATGAATGTAAAGAAACAATTTATCGATGGCCTGATTACCCAGAACCCCGTGCTGGTCCAGCTGCTGGGCATGTGCCCCATGCTGGCAATCACCACCTCCATGTTCAACGGTCTGGGCATGGGCCTGGCCGTTATGGTCATTCTGACCTGCTCCAACATCGTTATTTCCGCCCTGCGGAAGATCATCCCCAGCAAGGTCCGTATCGCCTGCTACATCGTCGTGATCGCCGGCTTCGTGACCATGGTTGACCTGCTTCTGAAGGCGTTCGTGCCCGCTCTGTCCAAGAGCCTGGGCCTGTTCATCCCTCTGATCGTGGTTAACTGCATCATCCTGGGCCGTGCAGAAGGCTTCGCCTCCAAGAACGGCATCGCTGCTTCCGCTCTGGACGGTATCTTCCAGGGCTTCGGCAACATGGTCGCTCTGACCATCATGTGCATCATCCGTGAGTTCCTGGGTGCCGGCACCTTCGGCGCTGGCGTGCTCAACGGTGGCGCTGGTTTCCAGATCCTGCCTGAGAGCGTTGCTGCTCTGGGTATGATCCTCCCCGTGGGCGGCTTCCTGACCCTGGGCTGCGTCATTGCCGCAGTTCAGTACTTCATGAACAAGCCCAAGAAGACTAAGGAGGTGGCGAAGTAATGGAAAGTATCACTAGCCTGCTTTCTATCGCACTGGGCGCAGTCCTGGTCAACAACTTCATCCTGTCCCAGTTCCTGGGCATCTGCCCCTTCATGGGTGTTTCCAAGAAGGTCGAGACCGCACTGGGCATGGGCATGGCCGTTATCTTCGTCATGGGCGTAGCCTCTGCCGTTAACTGGCCCATCAACCATTTCATTCTGGAAAAGTTTAACCTGAGCTTCATGCAGACCGTGACCTTCATCCTGGTCATTGCATCTCTGGTGCAGTTCGTGGAAATGTTCCTGCAGAAGGCAATGCCCTCCCTGTATGAAGCACTGGGCGTGTATCTGCCTCTGATCACCACCAACTGCGCCGTGCTGGGCGTCACCCTGCAGAACGCACAGAAGAGCTACAACTTCGGCGAGAGCCTGACCTACGGCATCACCGGCGGTATCGGCTTCCTGATCGCCATCGTGCTCTTCGCCAGCGTGCGTGAGCGCATGGAGTTTGCCAAGTGCCCCAAGAGCTTTGAAGGCTTCCCCATCGCCCTGGTGGCCGCCAGCCTGATTGCTCTGGCATTCATGGGCTTCTCCGGCCTGAAAGTTTGGTAAGAAGGAGGCGAGGAGAGAATTATGAGTACTACTATTTTAGCCCCTATCGTACTGACGATTCTGGGCATTATCTTCGGTATCATTCTGGCCATCGCTTCCAAGGTCTTCGCTGTGGAGAAGGACCCCCGTGAAGAAGCCATTGCTGAGATCCTGCCCGGCGCCAACTGCGGCGGCTGCGGCTACCCCGGCTGCGGCGGTTACGCCAACTCCGTGGTGAAGGGTCTGGCTCCCGTCAACGCCTGCGCCCCCGGCGGCGCTGCGCTGGCCAAGCAGATCGGTGAAATCATGGGCGTCGCCGTGGAAGAGGGCGCACCCAAGGTGGCACAGGTTATGTGTACCGGCGGCGGCCACGACAAGACCCGCTATGACTATGTGGGCCTGTCCAGCTGTCTGGCAGTTTCCCGCGTGTCCTCCGGCCCCCTGCAGTGCTCCTATGGCTGTCTGGGCGGCGGCGACTGCGTGGACGCCTGTAAGTTTGATGCCATCCACATTGTGAATGGTGTTGCAGAAGTGGATCTGGACAAGTGCGTGGCCTGCGGCGCCTGCGTCACCGCCTGCCCCAAGAACATCATCCAGATTATCCCCCGCAATTCCAAGAAGTATACCGAGCTGCGCTGCTCCTCCCACGACAAGGGCCCCGCTACCCGTCAGGCCTGCGACAACGGTTGTATCGGCTGTAAGCTCTGCGTGAAGGCCTGCCCCAAGGAGGGCGCCATCACCGTGGACAACTTCCTGGCCAAGATCAACTACGACATCTGCATCGGCTGCGGTCTGTGCTCTCGCGCATGCCCCCGCAAGCTGATCACCGTGGATGGCGTGGTTCTGCCCCCCAAGCCCAAGAAGGCTGCCCCCGCCGCAGCTCCCAAGGCAGCTCCTGCCGCTGCTGAGGCCCCCAAGGCCGCTGAGGCTCCCAAGGCTGCCGAGCCCGCACCCGCTGCTGAGGCTCCCAAGGCCGCTGAGCCCGCTCCCGCCGCAGAAGCTCCCAAGGCTGAAGAGGCTCCCAAGGCAGAATAAGGGATTGGCCCTCGTTCTGCTGTTACGGCAACAAAAAAGCCGGGATGGAAGGTATTCCATCCCGGCTTTTTCCATGCCCATGATCCGGATGCGAAATTATACTAGTTCTTGTTAAAAAGCTTGAACGGCTTTTTATAGCACCGAAGGTGCGTCAAGAACTGCATGAGACGGCTTTTGTGGCAAAAAGCCACAAAAGGGCAACGCGAATCGCGGTGCCTTCTTAATAAAAACCAAAGGTTTTTATTAAGAATTCGTATTAGAAGGAGCTCTTCTGCTTGGACAGCTCGAAGGAAGCGCACTCGGTGCAGGCGCAGTCGTTGGAAGTAGGACCGCAGGTACCCACCTTGATGGCGGACAGGGAACAGACGCTCTTGGCGTCGTTGTGATAGGCGCAGCTGGAGACGGTGCACTGAATGCTGTTGTTGGCGTTCATCTTGTTTTCCATGGGAAAAACCCTCCTTTCCTTGAGTCTGGGGATAGTATGGACGGCCCCGTGGGGATTTATACTTCCTGACACAAAAACCCGTTCTTTGCATAGAATAGGGCGAGGTGAGGAAAGATGGATCTGCGCAACAATCAGATCACCATTGGGGAGCTGCTGGCCAATCCCGCTGCCCGGCAGGTGCTGGCCCGGCGGTTTCCCCATGTGATTGATCGCCCCATTGTGACCAAGTCCGGCTCCATGACTGTGGAGCGGGCCATGAAGCTGGGGGCGGCCTATGTGCCCAAGAAGTTCATCCAGGAGACCCTGGAAGAGCTTCGTCGGCTGTAACGGGCAACATAATAGGCGGCCGGTTGGCCGCCTACATAGTTACTGGGCCTGCCGCCGGGGCTGAAGAGGAGGTCGGTACCACATCAGGCAGTCGGTGGAGCCAGTCCGATGGAGCAGCCACAGGGAAACCAGACTGTCGGCGGCGAAAAAGAGGAAGAGGAACTGGAGCAGCCACGCAGGGAGACCCGCAGCAAGATCCAGCAGCCGGCGGAGGAAGGGATGAAACACATAGACCAGGGGCAAGGACAGCAAGCCCCAGTACAGGGTGTAAAGCGGACAGATTTTGCCCCCCAGGTTGCCGGGCTGCTGGGAATAATCCCAGAACTTGACCCCGGCTCCCACCTGGTAAAAGAGGGCAACTCCATACTCAACCAGGGTAGCCAGCAGGCCGCCAGCCAGAAAGACCGTCAAAGGGTTATTCAGCAGAGGAGCGGGCATGTGCAGGATTGCCAGGGTCCCGAAGCCGTAAACCGGGCAGAGGGGGAGAAAGAGCAGGCACTTGCGCCCATGGCCCCGGCTGCCGTGCACCCGGGCGTGGAGCACCTCCAGCAGAAAGCCCAGAAAGCTATAGAGAAGGAATGGGAGAAATAATTCAATCATAACAACACCTCCGCCCTAGCATTCCACCGGGGACCGGAGGGTATTCCCAGGAAGAAAAAATAAGAGGAAATGAAAAAAATGATTGACAAGACGAGGAAACTGTGCTATCCTATACAAGCTAACGGTTCCGGAATACGTACTTATGCGGGTGTAGTTCAATGGTAGAATCCCAGCCTTCCAAGCTGGTCGCGTGGGTTCGATTCCCATCACCCGCTCCATCTGCAAAGCTGACAGCTTCGGGTGCCGGTTTTGCAGATGGAGGCGGTGAAGGGCCGTGCAGGCGGAATCAGGTTCTATCCCGCCGCATCGATATGCGCCTGTAGCTCAGCTGGATAGAGCAACTGCCTTCTAAGCAGTGGGTCAGGGGTTCGAGTCCCTTCAGGCGTGCCATTCTCCTCTGCTTAGCAGGATCAATATGGTGGGTGTAGCTCAGTTGGTTAGAGCACCGGATTGTGGTTCCGGGTGTCGAGGGTTCGAGTCCCTTTACCCACCCCAGATTTCTCGGGAGAGAGCCGGAGCAGCGGTTCCGGCTCTCTTCTCATAGACAAAGAGAGCACCGCTATAATGGGGTGTCGCCAAGTGGTAAGGCACGGGACTTTGACTCCCGCATTCGCTGGTTCGAGTCCGGCCACCCCAGCCAGATGATACGCACCAGTTTACAATAGATTGTTTTGACCCAGTAGCTCAGTTGGCAGAGCACCTGCCTTTTAAGCAGGGTGTCCGGGGTTCGAATCCCCGCTGGGTCACCAAATGAGAAAATCCCGCAAACCGTTGATACACAAGGGTTTGCGGGATTTTTGTTTGCTTTTTTTCGGGCGGTTTCCGGCCTTCGTGGAGTGCAAAAATCAGCGCATTTTAACGTATTTCAGTATATCTTAGGGTGTCAAATTCCTGTCAAAATTGGCGGAGCAGGAAAAGCCAAGAGAGCACGAAAGTTGGACACTTGGAGCAGTCGCACATTTCAGGGGATGTATTCTCACAGAGGTAGTTAGTTCTGCGCATGGACTTAAGTTTTTCATTCTGTATTCTTCCATATTATTTCTTTTCCGGCTCGTTGCCTGTTGTGGTTGGATATGAAAAAAGACGGTTCCGAATAATACGCCCGGCGAAACCAAAAGACGAGCACTAATTTATGGATTCCGTAGCTATTGGGAGGTATGAACAAATGGGCGTCCTGCTTTTGTAGAATATTACGGGTGGAGTAATAATCGGGGGCATAGTAAGATATCATAGAGGAGGTGTAAGTATGGGACGAACCGAAGAAGGAAAAGCCAGGGCCGCAGAACAGCGGGCAATCTGGGACCGGGAGAATATATGTAAGATTACCGTATCTGTAAAGAAAGAGCTTGCAGAACAATACAAGAAATACGCGGCGGCGCGAGGGGTACCAGTGTCCCGGCTGTTGTCTGATCATATGAGAGAGGACCTTGCAACATATCATAAAGACTGACAAAGAGCCGGAGATGCGCAGAGCATCCCGGCCTTTTCTCATATCTAAAAATGATGTCCCTTTTTAAAAACTTGCAAGCGTACAGAGAACACAGATTGCTGCGGCACTGGCAGATTTGATAGTGCAGCTCCTTGGCGAGGGGGGGCTTTCTTGTTAATACAGAGGAAATCCTG
>JAEDJB010000068.1 GCA_016296565.1 Oscillospiraceae bacterium | reverse complement strand
GACCTGCACCCCGTGGCGACCCGCTGCCCCCACCTGGGCTGTCAGCTGACCTGGAACCCGGACGAGAAAAGCTGGGACTGCCCCTGCCACGGCTCCCGGTTTGACTGCCAGGGAAACCTGATCTCCGGCCCGGCCCAAAGGGGGATCTGCCATGGGAAAGGGTGACTATTTCTGCGGCTGGTACTTTCGGTGTCAGGGAGAGAGGAACACCATTGCCCTCATCCCGGCGGCCCACCGGACGGGCGGAGTGTGGTCAGCCTCTCTGCAATGGATCAGCCGGGAGGCCCAGGGGTACCTGACCTTCCCCTATGACCGGTGCCGGGTGGAGAGAAACCGCCCCTGGGCGGTGCTGGGGAACAACTGGTTTTCTCCCCAGGGCATCCGGCTGGACCTGCACACCAAGGACCTTTCCGCGGAGGGGACGCTGACCTTCCGGAACCTGACCCCGCTGCGCTACGACATTATGGGCCCCTTTGCCTGCATTCCTTTCCTGGAGTGCCGCCACAGGGTGTGCAGCCTGGGGCACTCGGTCAGCGGCCAGCTGCGGGTCAACGGCCGGGAGATGGTGTTCCAGGGCGGCCCCGGTTATATTGAGGGGGACCAGGGGCGGTCCTTTCCCAGGCGCTATGGGTGGACCCAGTGCGCCTTTCCCGGGGGCGGGCTGATGCTGGCGGTGGCGGAGGTCCCCCTGGGTCCGGTCCGGTTCACCGGCGTCACCGGGGCGGTCCGCCTGGGAGAGAAGGAGTACCGCCTGGCTACCTACTGGGGGGCCAAAGCGGAGAAACCCAGAAACGGCGTTCTCACCGTGCACCAGGGGGAGCTGACTCTGACGGCGGCCCTGCTGGACCGGGGTGCCCGTCCCCTCCTGGCTCCGACCAGGGGTGACATGCGCCGGATTATCCGGGAGAATGTGGCCTGCCGGGCCCACTATGTGCTCCGCCGGGGGGAGCGGGTGCTCCTGGACCTGGAGACGGACCAGGCGGCCTTTGAGTATGAGTACCCTTAAGAGAAAAAGACGGCAAGCCCCTTGGAAAACCGGGCCGGATGGCGTATAATGCGGTGTAATCCAGGAAATGACAGCCAAAGGGGGAAACCGAAACATGGACCAGCAGATTGACTTACACATGCACAGCGCCGCCTCCGACGGCACGGACGACCCGGCCCAACTGGTGGAGAACATTCAGAAGGCGGGCATCCGGACCTTCGCCCTTACCGACCACGACACCATCGACGGGTGCGGCCAGGTGGAGGCCCTGGTGCCGCCGGCGCTTCGCTTCATCCGGGGAGTGGAGTTTTCCTGCATCACCAGCGCGGGCAAGTGCCACATTCTGGGCTATGGCTACCGGCCGGAGGCCCCCTCCATCCACCAGGCCCTGGAGGCCGGGCGGGTCCTGCGCCAGGCCAAGCTGAACCGGCGTCTGGACCATCTGGAGAAGGTCCACGGCATCCGGTTTTCTCAGGAGGAGCTCCAGTGGCTTTCCGGGCTGAACAGCCCCGGAAAGCCCCACCTGGCCCAGCTGATTCTGGACCGGGGCCTGGCGGACTCCCGGGACGAGGCCATCACCCGGTACATTAACGGCTGCAAGGGCGGGGACGCCCGCATCGACGGGGCCATCGCTGTCCGGGGCATTCTGGAGGCCGGGGGGATTCCGGTCTGGGCCCATCCCCTGGGCGGAGAGGGGGAGCCCCACCTGTCCCGGGAGCGGTTCAACGCCCAGCTGACGGTGCTACTGGGTCTGGGCATCCAGGGCTTGGAGTGCTGTTACTCCCGATACACCCGGGAAGAGGTGGCTTTCCTGCTGGACCAGGCGGAAAAGCATGGCCTGCTGGTCAGCGGCGGCAGCGACTATCACGGCACTGCCAAGGATATTCCCCTGGGAACCCTCAACGCCTTTGGGGACAGGGTGCCGGAGGAAACCCTGACCATTCTGACCCGGCTGGCAAAATGAACGCATAAAAAAACCAGAGCCTTTGAAAGGCTCTGTTTTTTTATGTGTCTTGATCCGGGGCGCCGTCTTCCTCTTTGCCCTTCTTCCGGCTGCCGTAGCCATATCCGTACCCGGAGGAATAGCTCCCGTATCCGTATCCATAGTAGCCGTACCCATAGCCGTTGTGGCTGCCGTCCACGCCGTTGAGGACGCAGCCCAGAATTTTTGCGCCGCTCTCCCCCAGAAACTGGAGGCCGTCCAGCACCTGGGAGACCTGGGCGATGCCGGCACGGATCACATAAAGGGTGCCGTCGGCCAGGTGGGCCATGGCGCCGCTGTCGGCCAGCAGGCCGCAGGGCGGGGTGTCCAGAATGATGTAGTCGGCCTCCTGGCGCAGCTCGCTCAGGATGGCCCGGAGCCTGCGGGAGGAGGATTTTTTCCGGGGGTTTTCCGCCGGCTGATCCCCGGCCAGCAGGCGCAGGGAGGTGTCCTCCACGCGGATGAGCTGCTCTGCAGCCTTTCCCCCGTTGGACAGCAGATACTCCGCGCCCCGGGAGGGGACCCTGATCCCTAGGTTCTTCTTTACCGAAGGCTTGCGCAGGTCCAGGTCCACCAGAATGACCCGGGCGCCGTTCTGGCTGAGACTCAGAGCCAGGTTGGAGGCGACGGTGGTTTTGCCCTCTCCGGGCAGGGTGCTGGTGACCATAAGAATCTGGGCGGAAGCGGCTTCCGCCTCCCGGAGGAGCTTCACCCGCAGCCGCCGGACACCCTCCTGAAAGGACCCGGAAATCCGCCGGTTCTGGATAGAGACGATCTCCTGGGTTTCTTTGGTGCGGCGCTTGAAAGAGACCTGGGGCAGGCTGCCCAGACAAGTTTGATTCAGCTGACTGCGCACCTCCCGGGAGGACCGGATGCTCCGCCGGGTGGCGGCAAAGAGAAGAATCAGAGCCAGGCCCGCGGCGCAGCCCAGAAGGGCGCCCTTTACCGCCGGCCGCAGAATGGACAGCTGGTTGCAGGGGGAGGTGGGCACGGAGGGTTCCGTGAGAAGATTCATAATGGTGCTGCCGATGACATAGTCGGCCACCCTGGGATAGACCTGGATGACAGCGGTGAGGATGTCATAGGCGCTCTGGGGGCTGGTGCTGGTGGCCTGGAGGGAGAACAGGTTGGTGTTCTCCACCGTCTGGGCGGTGAGGGTGCCGTTGAGGGACTCCACCCCCAGCTCCTGCCGGAGCATGTTCTGGAGCAGCTCGGAGCTGATCAGGTAGGGAAAGGTTTTGCTGAGCTGCTCGGCGGCCGCCTTGTCATAATAGGTGCTGCCGCTGCTGATATCCCCTGTGCTTTCGCTGGTGGGGGTCTGGATGGTGAAGGTGACCTCCGCCCGGTACATGGGGGTGTAGTCCCACCAGGCGCGGAAGGCGAAGAAGGCGCAGCACAGAATGGCCAGACAAACGGGCAGCCAGAACAGCCGCCGGAAGGCTTTCCAGAATTCGGCCAGCAGGCGGTAGAGGTCGATCTTTTCCTCGTCGGAAGGGGACTCCTCCCGCGCGTTGCGATCCAGCTTATGCTCGTCCATTTTCTTCCTCCTGCTCCTGAGACTTTCTGTGGCGGCGGCTCTGGCGGTAACCACCGTAGCCATATTGGTAGCCGTAGCCGTACCCATAGCCGTAATAGCCGTAGCCGGGATGGCTGCTTGAGAAGGGGACGCTTCTCACGTCGTTGAACACACAACCAAGGAAATCTGCCCGACCCTGCCGCAGCACGTCTGCCATGTCGTTGATGGCGGCGGCGGGCATACCGTCCTGCCGGACCACCAGAAGAGACAGATCCGCCTGGCCGGCCAGAATTTCCACGTCAGAGAAGGGGAGCATAGGCGGGGTGTCGATGATGATGTAGTCCATGCTCTGGCGGCAGGACTCCAGCAGATGGGTCATCTGGTCGGAGGCGAGGAGTTCCGCGGCCTGCTTGTCTGTCTTGGTGGAAAAGAGGGCGTAGAGATTGTGCTGGGGCAGGTGCTCCAGAGCGGCGGGTGCCTTCCCCCGGAGCATAGCGGACAGTTCCGTTTTCGGCTTATATCCGAAGATCTTGAACTGGGCGGCCTTGTGCAGGTCCGCATCGATGATCACGACCTTTTTCCCGCTCTGAGCCAGGGAAAGGGCCAGGTTTGCTGCCACGGTGGACTTGCCCTCGTTTTCCGCCCCGCTGGCGACCAGCAGGACCTTGCTGCCCCGCTTCTGGGCTGCGTATTCCACCTTCATGGCCAGACGGCTGATTTCCTCAGTGAAAAGAAAGCCTGCTGCCGGCATGGTAATCAGCAGACCCTTGTTGGCCCGCTTGAGTTTGGTTTTCAGGGTTTTGTTCTTCACCTCGTGGTGGAGAACGGCGAAAAGCCGGGCGTCGATTTTCCGCCGGAAGGCGGCGGTGGTCTGCACCGTGTCCCCCCGGATGGCGAAGAACAGGAGAATGACGATCATCACCCCGGCCCCCAGAACGAAGCCCTTTTTGCAGATGCTCATCAGGTTTACCGGGTTGGAGGGTGCGGTGGGAATGGTGGGGCTGTTGAGTGCTTTCAGAATGATGTTCTGAAAGGCGTGCTCAGACAGGGTGTCGTAGTTTTCCAGCATCAGCTGAAGGGTCCGGTAGGCGTCCGTCGGGGAGGCGGCGGTGACCTTCAGAACCAGCAGGTTGGTTTCCGGGATGACCGACGCGGAGAGGGTGCCGGAGAGGGTCTCCGTTTCCAGGTTGCTGCTGACCAGCTTGCGGAACATGTCGCTCTGGAAAAGCTGGGTGAAGGTGCTGGCAATCTCTGACGAGGCGGACAGGTCGGCCAGCACCGCCGAGTAGCTGCTGCTTTTTACATTCACCGCCAGGGTGGCGCTGGCGGTGTATTCATCCTCATGAAAGGTCTGCAGAGCCGCTGCCGCCAGCATCACCACAATGAGTCCTGCCATCAGGATCAGCAGGAAATTTTTCCCCAGGCGCAGAAGCAGGCAGAGGGGGTTCAGCTCCGACCAGCGAAAGACCGATTCGTTTTCCATGTGCATACACCTCACTCTGCAATTACGTACAGGATGGTGGAGCCGACGGTGTTATTGGCTCCCGGGCAGGTAAAGACCACCTCGTTAGTCCCCTGAACCAGTCCCCCGGCGGGCAGCTGGACGGAGACGCTGCCGGTGCTGCCCATAGCCACAGAGTGCAGGTAGGCCATGGGATTAAAGTCCTCGCCCAGCTTGGTGTAGACAATGTACTGGGTCAGGTAGATCCGGGGAACGCTCAGGTCCTCCTCCTGAATGACGATGCTTGCGGTGAGGGTGGAGGTGTCGCCCAGGCTGTTGGTCACCTCAAAGGTGACGGGGTAGCTCCCCGGCACGGTGGAGACCAGGTTGGTGCTGGTGATCTTGATCTGGCTGGACAGGTCTCCGTCCACTGCGTCCATGGCGGTCAGGCGGTCCCGGATGTTAATGGGGGACCCGACGGTATACCGCAGAGACTGACTCAGGTAGAAGCGGGGGGAGGTATAGTCGGTGTAGTGCAGGGTCCGTGTGGCGGTGGCCACGTGGTTGTCGCTGTCCGTCACGGCGTAGGTGATGGTGGCGGTGCCTCCCTGGCTGGCTTTGCTGATGCTTTGGACAAAGATCTGTCTGGTGAGATCCCCGTCCTTGCCGTCGCTGGCGGCGACATCCTCCAGGGACCGGGCCTGGATGTCCTCATAAACGGACAGGTACAGCGGGGTCTCCGGGCATTGGATGACAGGGAGGGTACGGTCTTTGGTAAAGAAGTTGAAAGCTGTGGATGCCGCCAGCAGAAGGGCAGACAGGATGAACAGCACAAAGACAACGATGCGAAAGCGTCTCATAGGATTCTCCTCGGACAGTTAAAATGCGTCCAGAATCGCCCGGATGGGCTGGTCCTGGAGGATACGGGCGGGGTTTTCCTGGAGCAGGAAGTCCGCTACCTCGGGGGCGATATAGTCGGCCACATAGTCCCAGGCGTCGGACAGGCGGGGGGTTCTGTGGTAGGGGCTGTGGGCGTCGCTGCCGATGAGGTGCACGCACCCTTCCGACAGGCACCAGTGGGCGGTGCGCTGGGCGTTCCGGCCGAAGGAACCCAGCAGGCTGCCCTTGTTCAGCTGAAGACCCACCCCCTGGCCGGCCCAGCGGAGCAGGCAGCTGGGGTTGTCCTGGACAAAGACATAGCGCTCCGGATGGGCGACGATGGGAATCAGCCCCTCCTTCCGGATGGCATCCAGGGTCTCCTGGGCGAAAGACAGGGAGCCGCCGAAGGCAAACTCTACCAGCAGATAATGGCTGCCTCCCAGGGTCAGAAGCTTCTTCTCCCGGATGAGCCGGGGCAGGTCCGGGGTGGCAAAGACCTCCGCCCCGGTGTGCAGGCGGATGGGGAGGTTCTGCTCCTTGATGAGCCGGGCCATGGCCAGAAAGCTGTCCCGAAGCCGGGGGGAGAGATAGTTGCCCGGCCCTCCGGGGATGTTGCAGTGGGGAGTGGCGGCAATGGCCGTCACCCCGCTGTCCGCCGCCAGCCGGACCATGAGGCAGCTCTCTTCCGGGGAGGCGGACCCGTCGTCGATTCCGGGGAGAATGTGACAGTGCAGGTCAATCATACTATCGTCCCCCGGAGTCAGCCGTTTTGGAATTTCTGGACGTAATAGGCCTTTTTCATGCTCTTTTCCGCCTGATAGGTTGCCTCAACCTGGTCGGCGATGGAGGTGTCCTGCCCTGCCTGGGTCAGAAGTTCCCGGAGCCGGGCAGTCACTTCAGCCACCTGCTGGTCGCACTCCTTTTCCAGGGCGGTGAGCTCCCTGACCTTTTCCAGGAGGATGCTCTGCTTGTTCTGCCCGTTGTTGTAGGCCTCCCGGGCGGCGTCCACGATGGCGTCCAGCTTGCCCTCGTAGGAGGCCCGGAGCACATACATGGTGGCGATTTCCTGGCGGATGGCCTCGTTCAGGCTGTCGGTGGGGTTGGAGACAGGCTGCTGGTCAGAGGGCTGGGTGTCCGGCGTCTGGCCGGCAGAGGAGGCCGTTCCGCCGCTGTTCTGGAGCATAGAGCTGGCCAGCTGTTCTGCGGTAATCTCGCCCCGCACCAGTTGATCGATCTCCTCCTGGGTGAATTCCTTCTGGGGCACGTCGTACTGGTCCATGGTGTCGGCAAATTCCTCCCGGCTGCTGTCCAGCTCCACCTGGATGGCGGAGGGGTCCATGTTCATGCCGTCCCGCAGGGCAGTGAGGTTGTCCCGCTGCCATATGGCCAGGGCGGCCACAGCGATGACCAGAAGAATCAGGATAACCAGAATGATTTTCAACAGTTTTTTCATAAGCAAACCCTTTCTTATTTCGCGGGAATGAGGCGGACCGCCTCCGGCATGGGATGCAGGGGCTGCTGGGCCGGTGGGGCAGATTCCTCCTCTTCCTGGATGGCCTGAATGGCCTCAGCGTTCACCTCGTCAGGGGTGCGGAAGGTGGGAACCAGCCGGTGGAGATAGCGGAAGATATCCGCCCGGGTGCCGGTCTCCAGGGTTTCGGAGAGGTACTGGAGATAGTTTTCCAGCTGAGAGGTGGGGATGGGAAGGCGCTCCTCCACATAGATCTTTTCGTTTTCCGTCCGGCGGAGGTTGGCGTTGTCGGTGAGCAGCTCCTCAAAGAGCTTTTCTCCCGGCCGCAGGCCGATCTCCCGGATTTTGATGTCCCCGTTGGGGGTGTGACCGGACAGACGGATGAGCTTTTCCGCCAAGTCCAGAATTTTGACCGGCTCCCCCATGTCCAGCACAAAGACCTCGCCGCTTTTGGCGAAGGAACCGGCCTCCAGCACCAGCTGGACCGCCTCGGGAATGGTCATGAAGTAGCGGATGATCCGCCGGTCGGTGATGGTTACGGGGCCGCCGTAGGCAATCTGCTTTTTAAACAGGGGAATCACCGAGCCGTTGGAGCCCAGGACGTTGCCGAACCGGACGACGGCAAACTCGGTGGAGCCCTCGTTCCGCAGGCCCTGGAGCACCATTTCGCACAGCTGCTTGGTGGCACCCATGATGTTGGTGGGGTTCACGGCCTTGTCGGTGGAAATCAGGACAAATTTCTCCGCCCCATAGGTCCGTGCGGCCAGGGCAGTGTAGTAGGTGCCGAACACGTTGTTCTTCACGGCCTCCTCAGGACAGCTCTCCATGAGGGGGACGTGCTTGTGGGCGGCGGCGTGGAACACCAGGTCCGGGCGGTAGTGGGAGAAGAGACGGTCCACCTTTCTCCGGTCCCGGACGGAGGCGATTTCCACCGACAGGGGAAAGTCCTCCCCGTACTGGTGGAGCAGATCGTGCTGGAGCTCATAGGAGCTGTTTTCCGCGATGTCCACCACGATGAGGCGGCGGGGGGTATACCCGGCGATCTGCCGGCACAGCTCTGAGCCGATGGAGCCGCTGCCGCCGGTGACCATAACGGTCTTGCCCCGGATGAACTCCGCGACGCGGGGGTTGTTCAGCTCCACGGGCTTGCGGCCCAGCAGGTCCTCAATCCGGACCTCCCGGACATTGGCGGCCAGGGACGTGCCCTTTTCCCGCAGCTGGGACACAGGGTCAGAGAGAATGTGCAGGCGGCAGTTGGTCCGGGCGCACAGTTCCAGAATTTCCCGCCGCCGGTCGGGGGTCAGGTTGGTGATGGCCAGGATGATCTCCGACACGGGGGTGTTCCGGAGCAGCTCCTGCATCCGGTCAATGGGGCCGAACACCGGCACGCCCTGAATTTTTTTGTTGCGCTTTTCCGGGGCGTCGTCCAGCATGCAAAAGGGGATGTATTGGCTGCCGGTGTTGCTCAGCAGATCCCCCAGCAGGGTGGCCCCGGTGGAGCCTGCGCCGATGATGGCCACGTAGCTGCGGCCCTCCGCACTGCGTCTGATGCGCCGGTAGCGGTAGATCCGGTAGGAAAACCGGACGGCCAGCATCAGCAGCAGGGCCAGCATGGTGCCGGTGACAGCCCGGGAGATCCAGATGGAACTGGCATGGATGAGCAGGTTGATGGCGGTGTACAAAGCCAGACCCAGGGCGCTGCCCACCAGCATCACCAGGTATTCCCGGCTCTCCGCGTACCGCCAGAGGCTGTCGTAGATCCGAAAGACCAGATGGAACACCAGCATGCACATGGTCAGCAGGCCGATATGGGCGCAAAGATTCAGAAGGCGAATATCATTCCGAAGCAGATGGGGAAGAAACAGGATGAAATTGCAGAAAAAGACCAGAAACAGGTCTATGAGTAAGACAATTTGGCTGCGGTAACGATGCACAGCGATCAATCCCTTCTTGCTGTGATGAAAAACCGGCGAATCAAATGACTTCCTCCCAGTGTCATTTGCGGTATCCGGTGGGATTTTTCCGCTGCCAGTTCCAGGAAGAGGCGCACATGTCGTCCAGGTCATACTGGGCCTGCCAGCCCAGCTCCTCCCGGGCCTTGGTGGGGTCTGCCCAGCAGGCGGCGATATCACCGGGACGGCGGGGGTCGATGACGTAAGGGAGGGGCCTGCCGCAGGCCCGCTCATAGGCGTGGAGCACATCCAGAACGCTGTACCCCTTGCCGGTGCCCAGGTTGCAGACAAAAAGGCCGCAGCCGGACGCCAGCTTCTTCAGGGCGGACACATGCCCCCGGGCCAGATCCACCACGTGGATATAGTCCCGGACGCCGGTGCCGTCGGGGGTGGGCCAGTCGTCTCCGAAGACGTGGAGCTT
>JAEDJB010000067.1 GCA_016296565.1 Oscillospiraceae bacterium | reverse complement strand
GGATATAATACCATCCCCTTACGGGAATGTCAACCCCTTTTTTGAAATTTTTTCATTTTATTTTTGAGGTCAGCTTTTCTCCTCAAAGGAGGCGCCGCACTGGCGGCAGGTCACCCGGATTTTGCCCTTTCCTCTGGGCACCCGGAGCTTCACCCCGCAGGAGGGGCACTTGAAGATCTTGTACTGCCGCTTCTGCTCCGCCCGGTTGTGCCACCCTTCCCGGGTGCTCTGAATCCGGCCGGTGCGCTGGAGGAACCGCTGGTTCTCCGCCTGGCGGGCCGAAATGTTCCGGGACAGGGCCCGGTAGATGCAGACCCCGGCGGCCAGAAGGAAGGCATAGTACAGCACGGTGCGCAGCCCCCGGACAGGGACCACAAAGGACAGCACCCACAAAAGGATCGCCAGCACCAGGGCCGCCATATTCAGCTGATCCATTCCGTTTCTACCTGCAAACAGCCGTGCAAGCATTGCTCTCATGATTCCTTCGCCTCTTTACCATAGGTTCTGCCCGGCGCGGATCTTCCGCGTACTCTATTACAATAGTAAATTCCCCGGGAATGTCAATGGGTTTCGCGGATTGTTTACAAAAAGATTACACTGCACAGAGGGGTTTGTTCACAAAAAAGCCGCCGCGCTTTTGGCGCGGCGGCTTTGAGGATACAAGGATAGCTTCCATCCAGGAAGGATTAGAAGTACATATACTTGTTGGCTTCCTTGCGCAGCTCGGCGCGGAAGTCGGGGTGAGCGATGGCGATCAGGTTCTCCACGCGCTGCTTCACGGTGCGGGCACGCAGCTTAGCGACGCCGTACTCGGTGATGACCATGTCGGTCAGGTTACGGGACACGGAGACGATGGAGCCGGGATCCAGGATGGGAGCGATTCTGGAGACGGTGCCCTTCTTGGCAGTGGAGATCTGGCACAGCATAGCACGGCCGCCCTTGGAGTGATAAGCGCCGTAAGCATAGTCGGTAGCGCCGCCGGTGCCGGACCACTGGGTGTGAGCAATGGCCTCAGCAGCGACCTGACCGGTCAGGTCGATCTGCAGAGCAGCGTTGATGGAAACCATGTTATCCTGCTGTGCGATGATCATGGGGTCGTTGGTGTAACGGCCGCGGCGCATCATGACACGGGGATGGTTGTTCAGGTAGTTATAGGTGAAGTTGTCGGCGATGATGAAGGCGCCAACGGACCAGCCCTTATCCAGGTTCTTATAACGGTTGGTGACAACGCCCTGCTGGATCATGTGAGCCATGGAAGCGCCGATCTGCTCGGTGTGGATGCCCAGGTCGTGACGGTCCATCAGGTTGAAGCCGATGGCGTTGGGGATGCCGCCGAAGCCCAGCTGGATGCAGTCGCCGTCGTGAACCATCTCAGCAGCGTAGCCTGCGATGGTCTTCTCAGCCTCGCCGATGGGGGGATCCTGCAGCTCGTACAGGGACAGGTCGGACTCGATGATCACGTCAGCCATAGCCACGGGCAGAGCGCAGTCGCCGGGCAGGTGGGGGATAGCGGGGTTGACTTCGAAGATGATCTTATCGGCAGAGTAGAAGGACTCCATTTCCCACTGCAGGTCGCAGGACACGCAGCAGTAGCCGTGCTCGTCCATGGAGGACACGCCCACGACAACCACGTTGGGGCGCTTGCAGCGGTGCAGCTCCTGGCCATAGTTGTGCAGGTTGACGGGGAAGTAGGTGGACATGCCGGAGGGATGGATCTTCCGGAAGTTGCCATCATAGAAGAAGGTCTGATGATGGAACTTGTTCTTCAGCTCAGGATTGGTGTGAACCTGATACTCAGGACCCCAGCGATGCACGCAGGACCACAGCTCAACGGGGTTGTTCTCGTCGATGCGGTCAGCGATGCGGTGCAGGTTCCGCAGGAACAGACGGGGCTCGCAGCCATGGATGGAGTTGACGATGCAGTCGCCGGACTCGATCAGAGCCAGAGCGTCCTCAACGGTACCCAGCTTGCTCTTGTAGATCTCTTCGTGGGTCATGCCCGCATAGACATCGTTCAGATACTCTTCATGCTTCTTGTGCTTCTTCAGCATTACATCAGGGATGTAGCGATCATAATTTTCATAATGCTCGAACATATTGGATGTGTCCTCCTGTCTTTGATAAGTACTCCAGTCTGTGCTGTGCACAACTTTACTCCATTATCCTACCGTAACCTATCAAAAAAGTCAAGGTACGGTGTTCTGATTTTCGCGACATTTTTCTGTTTTTATCTATTTTCAGCTTTCCCTTTTTTCTTCGATCTGGTACAATGGGGCCGGTCTGAGGGGCGCTCCCCTCCCCGTCCCGCCCCCTGGCGGGGCGATCCAACCCCAGAATCAGGAGGACGTTTTACTATGATGCAGCCTGGACTTTCCGCCGAGGTCACCTTTACCGTCACCCCCGAGCTCACCGCCAAAACCGTGGGCAGCGGCACCCTGGACGTGCTGGCCACCCCCGTTATGATCGCAAAAATGGAGCAGGCCGCCTGGACCGCCGTGGCCCCCCACCTGCCCCAGGACAGCGGCACCGTGGGCACCCTCATGAACGCGCAGCACCTGAGCCCCACCCCCGTGGGCATGGAGGTGACGTGCCGGGCAGAGCTCACGGAGGCAGACGGCCGCCGGCTGGTCTTCCGCGTAACCGCCAGCGACGCCAAGGGCCCCGTGGGGGAAGGCGTCCATGAGCGGGCCGTGATCCAGAACGACCGTTTCGTGGCCAAAGCACAGAAAAAGCTGGCTCAGGGCGAATAATTCCCGGAACCCCCCATTTTTCCGCATGTCCACAACAGGCAAGATGTTGTGGACATGTTTTGTTTTTACACAATTTATTGAAATTTTGTCTCCTTTTTGTTGCTTTTCGTTTCTTTTTTGCGATTTTCTTGAAAATTTCTTGATTTTTTCTTGCATTTGTATTACAATATGGTAACAATCGTAAATATTTGGAAACAGGAGCCGAGAGATCTTATGAAAAAACACCTGCCCAGCGCGATGGTTCTGTTCGCGCTTCTGCTGGTGCTTTGCCTGCACGCATTCGCCGCAGATAATCCCTCCGATTCCGGCCGGTATACGCCGGCTTCCTCTGGTTCCGGGTATCTTTTCACCTCCGCCCAAACAAGCACCCGCGCCAAGCTTCCCCCTACCCTGGGCGGCACCGGGACCCTTGAGGCCCTTCGCACCTCGCCGGATATCACGGTCAATGGCATATCCATTGGTTATATGACCCCCCGATGCACGGTGGACGGCACGGCCTATGTGGCCGTCTCCCCCATCCTGCAGACCCTTTTCCCGGGCACTTCCATCACCTTCCAGGACGGCTGTCTCACCGCCGCCGGGGACACGGTGTGCCTCCAGGCCCGGGAGGGCGACGCCTACTTCCAGGTCAACCAGCGGTACCTCTATGCCCCCAGCCTGGTGGTGATCCAGGAGGGGCAGCTGATGCTGCCTGCCGCCACCCTGGCGGAGGCCCTGGGCTGCTCCCTGCGGGGCGACGGCGTGGAGACAGATCTGGTCTTTCGCCAGGTCTCTCCGGCGGTACAGGCCGGCACCTATGATGAGAACGACCTCTACTGGCTCTCCCGGGCCATCTACGCCGAGTCGGGCAACCAGCCCATGCAGGGCCGGCTGGCCGTGGGCACCGTCATTCTCAACCGGGTGGCCAATCCCCAGTTCCCCAACACCGTGGAAGAGGTGGTCTTTCAGCCGGGCCAGTTCTCCCCTGTCTCCAACGGCACCATCTACCGGGAGCCGGACGAGGACAGCGTGGTGGCCGCCAAGCTCTGTCTGGACGGCGTCCGGGAAGCCGACGACTGCCTGTATTTCAATGTAACCTCTCTGCACTCCTGGGCGGACCGGTCCAGAACCTATTACTGCACCATCGGCGGACACAAGTTCTATCTGTAACCGCCTTCCCCTCCTTTCCCATAGAAAGGACCCGGCGTCCCACCGGGTCCTTTCTTTATTGGGACAGAAAAGTGCCTTTCCTGTCCAGATGGATTGCGGCCTTCTGCGCGCGCCCTTCGGGCACACTTGCAGGCCGGGCAGTATGTTTCCCGACGTACACGCCGCCGGGAAACATGATTCTGCTTTATTTCGCCGCTGCGGCGGCGAAACTCTGCGAGGCTTTTGACGCAGGAAAAAGGGCCAGGAAAAATTTTTGCGGTTTTTTGAATTTTCCTCTTGACTTTTTCTTTAAGCTTGCTATAATGTCATTGTTGCGTGTCCGCAACGAACAAAATACGGCTCACAACAGCTGAGCAAACACGTGGAGAAGTCGCGTAGTTTGGTCGAGCGCGCACGATTGGAAATCGTGTAGGCCCCAAAAGGGTCTCGAGGGTTCGAATCCCTCCTTCTCCGCCAGAAAACAAGTCCTCGCAGATGCGAGGGCTTGTTTTTTATTTCCCCTTCCTCCGGACAGGAGCACCAGATTTTACCGCCGTGATTTTTGGAAAATCTCTGCCCCAAACCTTGTCAGGACGATTGACAATCTGTTCATCCGGACGTACAATATAGATAAATATTTCATCTTAATTATCCTAAGATTAAATATGACTCAAACGGAGGTAAGGACATGAAGTTTTCCAGCAAAGTCGAAAAGAGCGGCCTGTCCCCCATGCGTAAGTTCCACCCCTATGCAGTGGCAGCTGAGGCCAAGGGCCGGAAGATCTATCACCTGAACATCGGCCAGCCCGATATTGAGACGCCCCCTCAGTATTTTGAAGCTGTGCGCAATTTCCAGCTGCCCGTTCTGGAGTACGCACCCTCTCCCGGCATGCCCGTGCTGATCGACGCAATCCAGAAATACTATGACAACCTGAACATGCACTTCGAGAAGGACGAGATCCTCATCACCACCGGCGGCAGCGAAGCCCTGGCCATCATCCTCCAGTGCATCCTGGACGACGGCGATGAGATCCTCATCCCCGAGCCCTTCTACCCCAACTACAGCACCATGGTGAACACCACCGGCGGCGTGATCCGTCCCATCCCCACCACCCCCGAGGAGGGCTATCACTACGCTGACCGGGCCAAGGTGGAGGCCCTCATCAACGAGCACACCCGGGCCATCATGTGCACCAACCCCGGCAACCCCACCGGCGTGGTTCTGACCCCCGAGGAGCAGCGCCTCATGTGCGACATCGCCAAGGAGCACGACCTGTTCATCATCGGCGACGAGGCCTACCGTGAGTTCGTCTATGCCGGCGAGCCCCTCCAGTCCTTCGGCGAGTACACCGACGCCGCCGAGAACGTCATCGTCATCGACACCGTCTCCAAGCGGTTCTCCGCCTGCGGCGCCCGCGTGGGTGCCATCCTGTCCCGGAACCACGAGCTGCTGTCCCAGGCCATGAAGTATTGCCAGGCCCGCCTGTCCGTGGCAACCCTGGATCAGGTGGCTTCCGCCGCCCTGTACGACGTGGGCCCCGAGTACTTCGCCGCCGTCCGCGAGGAGTACAAGAAGCGCCGCGACACCGTGGTGGCCAAGCTGAAGGAGATCCCCGGCGTGGTCTGCTCCGAGCCCAAGGGCGCCTTCTACCTGATGGCCGCTCTGCCCGTGGACGACGCCGACAAGTTCCAGCAGTGGCTGCTGGAGGAGTTCGAGGACAACGGCGACACCGTTATGTTCGCCCCCGGCGAGCCCTTCTACGGCACCCCCGGCCGCGGCAAGAACGAGATCCGCATCGCTTACGTCCTGAAGCAGGCTGACCTGGAGCGGGCCATGGACCTGCTGGCCCTGGGCATCAAGGCTTACAACGCAAGATAAGCGGCTGACCCAGCCAACGAAACACAGCAAACAAAACGCAGCCCCGGTTCTTCCGGGACTGCGTTTTGTTTCTATGGAAATTTGTAGGGGCGAACTGTGTTCGCCCGCCGGCGCAGAGGGTGTCGCAGCGTGGATCGGGCGGTCACAGACCGCCCCTACAGGAGCACCCACGCCGTTGTAGGGGCGGCTATCAGCCGCCCGTCGGCGCAGCAGGAATCCCCAACGTCCCTCGGGCGGATGCTATCCGCCCCTACAGCTGTTTGACGCTCTATTTTCCCATTGCCGCGCCTAGTCTTGTTCTTTCCCTGCCTGTGTGAAAGGCAGCCACTTTGTAGGGGCGAACTGTGTTCGCCCGCCAGCGCAGAGGGCATCGCAGCGTTGGCGGGCGGTCACAGACCGCCCCTACAGGAGCACCCGCGTCGTTGTAGGGGCGGCTATCAGCCGCCCGCCGGCGCGGCAGGAATCCCCAACGTCCCTCGGGCGGATGCTATCCGCCCCTGCCGTGCGCGGTGGCTGCTTACGCTTCCTTGTGCTCGTCGATCAGGTGCTTGAGCTCCTCGGCCTCCTGGGCGGTGAGGGTCTTGCCCCCGATGAAGGCCGCCAGAAAGCCCGGCAGGGAGCCGCCGAAGGTGCGGTTGACAAACTGCTCCGCCGCCTGGTTGTCCACCAGCTCCCGGGGCACCGTCACCGTCACCAGGCTCTTCTCGTTCTGCAAAAGCCCCTTGTTGCACATCTTTTTCAGCACCGTGTAGGTGGTGGACTTCTTCCACCCCAGCTTCTCCTGGCACAGCTCCACCAGCCGGCCGGAGCCCACGGGCGCGGCCTCCCACACCACCTGCATGAAGCGGTACTCACTGTCTGCAATATGATATTCCATCTCTGCCATCCTCTCTCGTGGATTTCTCTCCAAATAGTTTATATCGGTAGACTCTCCCTGTCAAGAGCCCCGTTCTTTACAAAATAAAAAACACGCGGTCCAAGGGGACAGCGTGTCTTTTTTTCGGTCAGCAGACCGCGAAATACAGCAGCACAAGAACGCCCAGGACGATCCGGTACCACCCGAACACCTTGAAGTCGTGCTTTTTGATGTACCCCATGAGGAACTTGATCACCAGAACGGACACCACAAAGGCCACCAGGGCGCCCACCGCCAGGGTCATCAGCTCTGCTGTGGTGAAGGCAAAGCCGAACTTCACCAGCTTCAGCAGGCTCAGGCCGAACATCACCGGCACCGCCAGGAAGAAGGTGAACTCCGCCGCCGCCACCCGGGACACCCCGATGAGCAGGGCCCCGATGATGGTGGAGCCCGACCGGGAGGTGCCGGGGATGATGGAGAGCACCTGGAACAGGCCAATGAGAAAGGCCGTCCGGTAGGTGATGTCCTCCAGGGTTTTGGTTCTGGGGGTGCGGGTCTTGTTCCAGTTTTCCACCAGGATGAAAGCAACGCCGTAAAGGATCAGGGCGGCGGCAATCACCTCCGGGGTGTGCAGGTGGGCCTCGATAAAATCGTCAAAGAGAAGGGTCACCACCGCGCCGGGGATGCAGGCCACCACCACCTTGCACCACAGGGAGAGGGTATCCATCTTCACCACCGGCCTGGTTTTGTCCTTCCACTGGAAGGGGAACATCTTCCCCCAGAAGAGCAGGACCACCGCCAGGATGGCCCCCAGCTGGATGACCACGAAAAACATGTCTTTGAAGGCGTCGCTGACGTTCATCCGGATGAACTCATCCACCAGGAGCATATGGCCGGTGCTGCTGATGGGCAGCCACTCGGTGACCCCTTCCACGATGCCTAAAAACGTTACTTTCAGCAGCTCAAGGGTGCTGATCACAGGGCAGGCCTCCTTTCCTCGCCTTTGTACAGGCTATGCGGACACAGGCGGCTTCTAGTATACCAAGTTCCCCGGAAAAAGTCTAGTCCTGCGCGAAGGTGTAAAACTGCCCCAGCTGACCGCTGTAGCTGTCCTTCCAGGGCTTGTTTTTCCCGCAGTAGTGGATGATGACGGTGTTCTCCTTCACCCAGTCCAGGGTGATCTTCTCGTTTTTGGGGTCGGCGTTGTGAAACTCCAGAATCCGGTCGCTCAGGTTGTAGCGCAGGGTGTCCACCACCTTCACATGGGCGCCGTAGAGAGCGGCCAGGATGTCCTGGTCCGGCAGGATGAAGGCGTGCTTTTTGGCCTGGGCGAAGGCCCGGATGTCCGCCAGGCTGAGATGCTCCCGCAGGGCGGGCAGGTTCATGAGCAGCACCCCGGTGTTCACATAGGGCACCGGCTCCTCCACCCCCAGGCGGGCCTGGTTGACCCTGGAGAGAAACCTCTGCACATGGGTGCAGGCCACAAAGTAGGCGTCCTCAAATTCCGTGCGGTACAGCTCCCCCAGGGGGTTGATGACCACCAGGTCCACGTCCAGGTAGAGGACCCGCTCCAGGGTTTGGGGCAGGAGCAGAGGGGCTGCCAGGCGGTAATAGATCTGCCGGGGGTAGCGTTTGGTCTCGGGAAAGCCGTCGAAAAGGGTGGGGTCCACGGGGACGAAATGGCAGGTCACCCGCTCCCCCGCCGCCTGACGGACCGTCTCCTGCTGGGGGGCTTTCAGGTCGGAGTGGAGGATATAGGCCTCGTACCGGTCCTCGCCCCCGTTTTTTACAATGGAGCGGATGCAGCTGGAAAACTGGGGCAGCACCCGCTGGTTGATGGCAAACAAGAGATTCATGGGGGTATCCTCCTTATACGCTTTTTATAGCAAAAAAGCCCGCCTTCCGCCACTCTCAACTTGCCCCGTTCGTCCTGACATCATTCCTGCTGTGTCAAAAATCCGGACAGATTGCCGGTTTTGTTCCAGGCCCCTCCGGCCCCTTTCCGGCAAAAAGAAAACCAGGGTGCGGTTCATTCACACCCTGGCGTCTGGGATTCTGTTGTTTCCAGCATGGGCACCAGCTTGCCCTGGAGCAGCCGGAGAATCTGGTCGGCGATCTTGTCCGGGTCGGCGTCCTCCCGGCCGCAGTGGTCCAGCAGCACCCCGGCCAGGCCGTAGGCGCAGAACTGGAGGGCGATCTCCGCGTCCTCGTAGCGCAGGGGCAGGTCGGGGGCCTTGCTGCGGATCAGCTCCATGAGATAGATCTGGAGGCTATCCACAAAGATCTTTTCGATGTACTCCCGCTTCTGGGACCGGAGGAGCTTCCGGATCACGTCGTGGTTGTCCATGGCGGCGGCCACAAAGCCCCGGATCACCCTGTCCGGGGTCTCCTCATGGAGGCTCCGCTCCAGGGCCACCTGGAGCCCTCTCCGGGCGGACCACTCCAGCACGTCCATAATGTCCTGGAAGTGGTAGTAGAAGGTCTGCCGGGAGATGTGGCAGGTCTCCACCAGGTCCTTCACCGTCACCTTGTCAATGCCCTTCTCCTTCACCATCTGGAAGAAGGCGTCGGCAATTACGTTTTTCATGTTCGTGGGCATGGCAACCTCCCTCAGCAGTCCTGACCGGCCAGAGCAGCCACCGCCTGGTAAAAGCCGGGCAGCTCCTTCTTCAGCCGGACAATCCGTCCTGTCTGGTCCAAAAAGCAGTGCTCCGAGGTGGCGGAAAACACCTTGGTCCCGTCCGCCTTTTCCATGGTGTAGGCCAGCTTCATCCGCACCCCGGAGCACTGGAGAACGGAAACCTGGATGGAAACCTGGTCAGCAAAGGTGGTGGTGGCGTGAAAGTGACTCTCCAGGGCGGTCACCGGGGAGACCACCCCCATCTCTTCCAGGGTTTTCAGGGGCCAGCCCACCTGGGCCAGAAAGTCCACCCTGGCCTCCTCCATCCAGCGGATGTAGTTGGAGTGGTGGGTGATGCCCATGCAGTCGGTCTCGTAGTATTGGACGGTGTGGATATATGGCTTCATGTGATTCTCCTTCGCGGGCAGAGCCTGAACAGGCTGCGGGGGTCTTATTTGCTACAAATCATACCACGAACCGCCGGGGTTCGCAAGCGGGAATCCCCC
>JAEDJB010000066.1 GCA_016296565.1 Oscillospiraceae bacterium | reverse complement strand
CCATGTCCCTGCCCCGGCTGGCCGGCATGCTGGCGCCTTACATCATAACCGACAAGAAATAAAAAAAGAGAAACGGGAGGAACCTGATATGAAGAAAGTCTTTGCTCTGACCCTGGCCCTTGTGATGGCCCTCTGCCTGTGCGCCTGCGGAGGCGGGGAAGCGGAAACCGACCCCAACGCCGGGCTCTACACCTGCACCGGTGTGGAAGCACTGGGCATAACCATGGCGCCGGAAGAGATCTTTGAGGGCGATGCCGCAACCATCGACCTGAAGAGCGGCGGCACCTGCACCTTCACCCTGGAAGGCACATCCGAAACCTGCGACTGGACCTTGGACGGGGACGCCTTCACCGTGGAGGTGGAAGGAGAGACCTTCACCGGCACCCTGTCCGACGGCGTACTCGTTCTGGATGTGGTGGGTATGAACATGACCTTTGAAAAGGGCGAATGATACTAGTTCTTGATAAAAAGCTTTCCAAGCTTTTTATAGCGCAAAGCGCGTCAAGAACTGCATGAGACGGCGCAGCGTGCGTGAGCGCGATGCGAGTGTGCGCAGCACACGGGATTCTTGACTAAATTTTTTAATCAAGAATCAGTATGAAACACGGACAACAAACCTCTTCCGCGCCCCCTGTGATTTCCCTGCAATCCCTCAAAACCAAAGAACCGGCATCACATCTGTGATGCCGGTTCTTTGGTTTTGCTCTTTTCTCTCAATAGGTTTGGTATGGAATTTTTGAGGATAAACAGAATGTATTCCATCAGCTCCTGTCGGCTGCGGCGCTCCTTGTCCTGAAAGTAGTTGATCAGCATCCCGGACAGGGCCTCTGTGTAGAAGGTGGTGAGAAACGCCTTGAAGTCGTCTGGCACCGGGGTTCCCATGTCCGCCTCCACGCTGTCGATGATGGAGCCCACCACCCCGCAGAGATCCGCCAGGAAAAACCGCTTCATCCCCTCCCGTCCCATGGAGTCATAGGCGCAGTTGAGGATGTGCTTGTTGTCGTCTACATAGTCCATGACGAAGGTCAGGGCCTCCTCCGGGTTTACCAGCAGGTCGAAGCTCTTAACCACCTCAATGGCCTCTTCCTCCAGCATCCATTTGAGCAGGGCATAGATATCCTCAAAATGGTAGTAGAAGGTTTTCCGGTTCACGCCGCAGTCGTTTACAATCTCGCTCACGGTGATTTTGGAAAGGGCCTTGGCGTTCATGGCCTTTTTCAGGGACCGGGCCAGGGCCTTTTTTGTATGGTAGGAAGTGACTTCGTGTCTCATCTGTGTCCTCCCAAAGAGAAGCTTTGCTGAATCATTGCTTTTATTATATCCCGCGCCCGGAAGAATGCAATGGATAAATCCGGCCAGATGTCCAGAAAACCCGGCCTCCCATTTGCCCATCAAATCCCCTGGGTTTGTCCCATTTTTACCAAATGGGAGCAGGTTTGACCGTTTTATCCGTTCTCCCGTTGCCGTACAATGAGAAAATCGGAAAAAGTACACGGGCGGCGCAGCTGCCTGACCGATACAGAAAGGAGGAACGCAGGTGCTCAGACGAAAATATGATGTTCAGATGAGAACCCCCCTTGGCAGTCGGGCCGGAACCCTGGAGGTGGAAATCGAAAAGGACAGGGTGACCGGGTATCTGGACGTGCTGAAGCATACAGAGCCCATTGAGGGCAGCATTGACGAGGCAGGAACCTGCTGCCTCCGGGGGAAGCTCATTACCCTGATGAGTACCATTCCCTACACGGCGACGGGTCAGATGACCATGGATTCGCTGGAGCTGTTTTTAACGGGGGGACGAAATGTGTTTCGCATGACGGGTACCCCCGTTCGGGAGAGATGAGGAACCCTTTCATCCGCCAAAGACACAAAGCAAAGGAGTGTGGATGCGTGCTATGAATGAACAATCCCTTCACAAAAGCGGGGACAGCTTCATGATGAAACTGGCCAGTTTCATTGTGGATAAACGAAATTTGTTTTTTCTGCTGACGATAATCGGCGTTATTTTCTCTGTCATCTCTCAGAGCTGGGTAAACGTGGAAAATGAGCTGGCGGAGTATCTGCCGGACCATTCCGAGACCAGACAGGGCCTGGATGTGATGGAGGAACAGTTCGTCACCTACGGCAGCGCCCGGGTCATGGTGGCGAATGTGACACAGACCCGGGCGGAGGAGCTGAGCCAGGAACTGTCCAACCTGGACGGGGTTCAGAGCGTTGATTATGATGAGACAGAGGATTACAGGGAAGTATCAGCCCTGTACACCATCACCTTTGACTATGGAGAATCGGACGAACAGTGTCTGGAAGCCCTGGACCGGGTAAAAGAGCTGCTGTCAGACCAGGACTGTTACATAACAACGGAGCTTGGCGACCAGCGGGCCGAAATCCTGGACGCAGAGGTCAGCGTCATTATGGTCTGGGTGGCCATCATTGTCATCGCGGTGCTCTGCTTTACCTCCCAGACCTGGGCGGAGGTTCCGGTGCTGCTTCTGACCTTTGTCATTGCCATGATTCTCAACAGCGGCAGCAACTTTCTGCTGGGCACCATCTCCTTCGTGTCTAATTCAGTGACCAGCATTCTGCAGCTGGCCCTGTCCCTGGACTATGCGGTGATCCTATGCAACCGGTTCAAGGAGGAGCACGAGACCCTGCCCCTCCGAGAGGCGGTAATTGTGGCCCTGAGCAAGGGTATCCCCGAGATTGGAGCCAGCAGCCTCACCACCATCGGCGGTCTGGTGGCCATGATGTTCATGCAGTTCAAGATCGGTCCGGACATGGCCATCTGCCTGATTAAAGCCATTCTGTATGCCCTTTTGTCTGTGTTCGTGGTGATGCCGGGGCTGCTGATGCTCTTTGGTCCCCTGATGGAAAAGACGGCCCACCGGAGCTTCATTCCCCAAATTCCCTTCGTGGGGAAGTTTGCCTATGCCACCAAGTTTGTGATTCCGCCGCTGTTTGTTGTGGCTCTGGTTCTGGCCTTCAACCTGTCCGGCAATTGCCCCTTTGCCTACGGCTACAGCATTCTGGACACCCCGAAGCTGAACGAAACCCAGATTGCGCAGAACATGATCGAGGATACCTTCGGGGCAGACAACTATGTGGCCCTGGTGGTTCCCGGGGGAGACTACGACGCGGAACGGAAGCTGCTGGAAAAGCTGGACACCTACGAAGAGGTGGACTACACCATGGGCCTTTCCAATGTGGAGGCCATGGACGGCTATATGCTGGCGGATAAGCTGACGCCCCGGCAATTTTCGGAACTGACGGACCTGGACTATGAGGCGGCCCAGATGATCTACACCGCCTATGCGGCTAAAAACCAGGACTATGGGAAGCTCATCGGCAGTCCCTCCACCTACAGCATCCCCCTCATTGACATTCTGCTTTTTGCCTGCGAGCAGATTGACTCCGGCATCGTCACCCTGGACGGGGATCAGGCGGAGATGCTGAATGAGGCAAAGATCATGATGGAAAGCGCCAAGAAGCAGCTCCAGGGGGACGAGTATAACCGGGTCCTGGTGTACCTGAATCTGCCGGTAAGCGGCGAGGAGACCTACGCCTTCCTGGACACTCTGCGGGACACCGCCAGGATCTACTACCCCGACGGAAATATTTATGTGGTGGGCGAGTCCACCACGGAATATGATTTCCAGCAGTCCTTTGAGACGGATAACCTGGTGGTCACCATTGTATCCATCCTTATCGTTCTGGTGGTGCTGCTGTTCACCTTCAAGTCTGCGGGGATGCCTGTGCTGCTGATTATGGTGATCCAGGGCGCCATCTGGATTAACTTCTCCATCCCGACCCTCACCGGAAGCGATATCTTCTTTATGAGCTACCTGGTGGTCAGCTCCATTCAGATGGGCGCCAACATCGACTACGCCATCGTCATAGCCAGCCGGTTCAACGAACTAAAGCATGAGATGGAGGATAAGCAGGCGATTATCGAAACCATGAATTTCGCCTTCCCCACCATCATCACCTCCGGCTCCATTCTGGCGGTGGCCGGCACCCTCATCGGCGGCATGACCTCCGACGGGGCCATTGTGGGCATCGGCCAGAGCATTGGCCGCGGCACGGTGATCTCCCTGGTGCTGGTCATGTTCGTGCTGCCCCAGATTCTTCTGCTGGGCGGCAGGATTGTGGATAAGACCTCCTTCTCCATGCCGGTCAAGCGGCAGTCTGCCAACACCAGAGGCCGGGTCCGGGTCAACGGCGTGGTGCGGGGCGAAATCAACGGCACCATCAGCGGCATTGTCCGCGCCACGGTGGACGGCGACGTAAACCTGAACGTGCTCTCCGGCTCGGCAGCTGAGATCGAGGAAGGGGTCACGGAGGAGCTGGAAGCAGGGCCTCCGGAGGACCTGCCGGAGACAGAACTTCCTGTGGAAACTGAGGCAGTGGAGGAAACCGAAGAGCCTGAGGAAGTGCAGCAGCCCCAGGAGACAAAGCAGCCTGAAAAATCAGTGAAAATCAGGAAGATCAAGGCGGCAGAACTGGCAGACCCGGAGGACCGGGAACGAAAGAGAACCCGAAGAAAAACGGTAAGAAACGAAAGAGAACGAAGCCGGAGAAGACAGGGAAGGAGGGGAACCCGATGAAAACGAAAAAAGGAACCCGGGTTGTCGCCCTGCTTCTGGTCCTGGCCCTGCTGGGCTCGCTGGTCCTCTCCCTGGCCCCGACGGTGTTTGCCGCGAAAACCTCCCAAACCATCAACATCAAAACGGTGGAGGATTTTCTGGAGCTGGCAGACAACTGCACCCTGGACACCTGGTCCCAGGGAAAAACCGTGGTGCTCCAGGAGGACCTGTCCCTGGCGGACGTGGAGTTTGAAGGGATTCCCACCTTCGGCGGCGTGTTTGACGGCAACGGCCACACCATCAGAGACTGGACCATGACCCAGAGCATGACGCCCGCCGGGCTGTTTTCCATCCTCCAGGAGAGCGGCGTGGTGAAGGACCTGAAGGTCAGCGGCACGGTGTCCATGTCCGCGGACAACAGCAATACCGGTGGGATCGTGGGGGAAAACTACGGTATGGTCACCGGCTGCACCTTTACGGGCTCCGTGTCCGGGGGTGACAAGGTGGGCGGCATTGTGGGGATCAACGCCTCCACCGGCCAGGTGCTCTCCTGCAGCGCCAGCGGTGCGGTGTCGGGAGACAAGATGACCGGCGGCATTGCCGGGTGCAGCCTGGGGACCATCAAGGGGTGCGAAAACAACGCCGAGGTCAACACCGTCAGCGTGGACCCCGCACTCCGGCCGGAGGAGATCGACCTGGATTTTTCCCTGGATATCTCCCGGCTGACGTCCATGGACGCCACCATGGTGTCCTCTGACACTGGAGGCATTGCCGGCTATTCCTCCGGCACCCTGTCAGACTGCGTCAACAAGGCGCAGATCGGATACCGGCACATTGGCTACAACGTAGGCGGCGTTGTGGGCCGCAGCTGCGGCTATATCCGCGCCTGCGAGAACAGGGGGGACATCTTCGGGCGCAAGGACGTGGGCGGAATCGCGGGGCAGATGGAGCCCGACATTGCCCAGAACGTAACGGAAAGCACCCTCTCCAAGCTGGAGAGCCAGTTGGACACCCTGGACACCATGCTGAACAAGGCGCTGGACGACGGAAGCGCAGGCGTGGGAGCCGTGACCTCCGGCCTGAACAAGGTTGCGGATTATATGGACCGGGCCGCGGACGCTGCCGGCGACATCAAGCTTTCCGGCGGGCTCACCAGCTCGGTGACTGGCGGCGGGGAGACCGGCAGCTCCGGCAGCGTCACCATTACGCCGCCGCAGGTGGAAATCAGCGGCGGCGGGGAAGCCTCCGTTTCCCCGGAGGGAGGCATTTCCGTGGGCGGCGGCATCCAGGGCGGCCTGACGGAAAGCGGCGCAGCCGGGGAGACCAGCACCTCAGGCAGCGGCAGCCTGGACGCCTCCGCCCAGCTGAACGTGACCACCTCGCTGAGCGGCCTGACCTCCGCGGTATCCGGCATGTCCGAGCAGATGCGGGTGCTGAACAACAGCCTTTCCGGCACCTCCGGCACGCTGACCGGGGATATGAAGACCATTCAGAAGCAGATCAGCGCCATTTCCGATACGGTGATGGAGCTGATCCAGGGGGACGCTGCGGGGGACGTGCTGGTGGACAGCTCCGAGAGCAACATTGACGCTGTCACCCTGGGCAAGGCCCTGGACTGCCGCAACCGGGGGGATGTTGACGGGGACATCAACGTGGGCGGCATTGCAGGCGCCATGGCCATGGAGTATGAGCTGGACCCGGAGGATGACATTGGCTCCAGCCTGGACGGGGTCCAGCGCAAGCAGATGGAGATCAGGGCCATCATTCAAAACTGCGTGAATCAGGGCGATATTGTCGCCAAGCGCAACTACGCCGGGGGTGTCTGCGGCCGGATGGACCTGGGCCTCATCACCCAGTCCGAAGGCTACGGCAGCGTGACCAGCGAAAACGGAAACTATGTGGGCGGCATTGCCGGCCTGACCGCCTCCACCATCCGCCAGTGCTACGCGAAGTGCACCCTCTCCGGAGAGAAGAACATCGGCGGGATTGTGGGCTCCGGAGTTGCGGAGGATTTGAGCGGCGGCTCCAGCACCGTCACCGGCTGCTGCAGCATCGTGAGCATCGAATCCTGCCAGGAGTTTGCCGGGGCCATTTCCGGCGCGGAGGCGGGCCGGTATTCGGGAAACTACTTCGTCTCGGATACCCTGGCTGGCATCGACCGGAGAAGCTACAGCGGCAAGGCGGAGCCCATTGCCTATGCAGACCTGCGGAAAAAGGCGGAGAGCGGCGAGTCCATCCCCAAGGCCTTTCTGCAGCTTACCGTCACCTTTGTGGCGGAGGGGGAGACGGTGAAAACCGTTCCCTTTGAATACGGCGCGTCCCTGGACGAATCTGTATACCCGGAAATCCCCGCCAAGGAAGGGTACTATGTCCAGTGGGACAACACGGACCTGAACAACCTGCACATTGACACCGAGGTTACCGCGGTTTATACTCCCTATGTCTCCGCCCTGTCCAACAAGGACACCCGGGAGAACGGCCGTCCCATCTTCTTTGTGGAGGGTCAGTTTGACGAGGAAGCGGCGGAAACCAACTACGCGCCGAAGGGATTTTCGGCGCGCCAGACAGAGCGCAGCGCTTCCGGCACGGTGGCCGGTCATGAAGTCATTGAGCAGTGGAGCCTGTCCATCCCCGACGACGGGCAGAGGTCCCACACCGTCCGCTACCTCGCCCCCAGCGGAGACCCGGACGGCCTGGAGATCTATGTGAGACAGGGCTCCGGCTGGAAAAAGGCAGAAACCGAGCCCATCGGAAGCTACCTGACCTTCTCCGTGGAGGGGACAGAGCCAGAGATCGCCGCGGTGGAGGCCGCCAACACAGGCTGGGTGGGGATCGTGATTCTGGCGCTGCTTCTTGCCGCGCTGGTCCTTCTTATCTGGATGGTCCACAGGCGGATTGCGGCCAGAAGAAGACAAAAGCTCCTGGCCGCGGACGGGGCATGGCAGGCAGAAGCTACAGAGATCACCCCGGAGGAAGAAGAAACAGGAGGGATGGAAATGGCGGAACCTCAGCCCAGGAAGAAAAAGCGCAAGGTGAAGCTGCTGCTGATCATCCTGGCGGCAGTTCTGGTTCTGGCCGGGGCAGCGGCTTACTTCCTGCTGCCGGGCCTGATGAGCGGCGTGCAGGCCTATGAGCTGCTCCAGACCTATTCCGAGGCCCAGGAACTGAGCATGGACCTGACCGTCAACGGGCGGCTGGCCGGCGAGGACCTTGGCTTCACGGCCCGGGTGGACCGGACAGAGGTGGACGGCCACCGGGTCACGGCCATATCCCAGGAGGGGATGGCCCTGTACTACAGTGACGGGGTCGTGTTCCTGGAAAACGGCAAGGCCTACCGGCTGAGCGATTCCTTCCCGGACTACTCCCAGCTGCTCGGCCAGGCCGTTGCCCTCTACCAGCACGTCTCCATCCGCCAGGAGGACGGCGTTTACACCATCACTGCGGAGGAAGAGGACGCGAAAGCCATCCTGGAGCTTCTGATCCCTTCGGCCGCCGGGCTGCTGGAGGACACCAACGCCATCCAGGTGGAGCTGCTGACAGAGGCCGGGGAGGTGTCGGCCCTGCGGTTTTCCGGCAGCGGCACCTTGGGGAAGGAGGACCGGACCCCCTTCGACCTTTCGGCGGAGCTGAATCTGCAGCCGGAGACCCGGGATCAGGTCTCTATTCCGGCCGTTGTGAAAAGCGCCATTGCCAGCGGGGACTATGAGGCGGAAGAGGTGCTCACGGACAATCTCATCCGCCTGGTGAACGCCTGGAAGGCGTTGTATGAGGCGGATTCCTTTGGGGCGGAGCTGCTGCTAAAGGCAGACTGCGGTTCCATCACCCTGAACGATAGCTTTGAATACTATCGCTGGCGCTGCGATGGAGCGCCGGTCAGCTCCCTGCAGAAAAACGGCTATGCGGTCTACTTCACCGACACGGCCATCTGCGATGAAAACGGCCATACCCTGAAATTATCAGAGGCCTCCGGCGTGGAGGCGGCCAAACTCCTGGACATTGCCTGGCAGGCCTGCATGAACGGGGACCTGGCCTGCAGCACGGCCAACGAGAACGACGTGTACACCCTTTCCCTGGACGAGGCGGGCATCAAGGCGGTGGCTTACGCCATCGCCCCGGAGACCCAGGACATGGACCTGTTCCTCGACAGCGGGAGCATCCAGCTTGTGGTGGGCCAGGACAGTCTCCGGAGCATCGAGCTTCGCTGCCGGGGCAGCGTGCAGGTGCTGTTCTCCAGCGTGGACGCCTCCTTTGAGGCGCGGTTGGAATTTATGGAAGGGGAAGCCCCGGTTGTGATCCCGGAAGCGGTAAAGGAAGCCTTAGAGAGATAGAGAGGGGTGTCAAAGGATGGAAAACAGAATCATCTGTATCGGCAGAGAGTTCGGCAGCGGCGGCCACGAGGTGGGCGTGCGGCTTTCTGAGCGGCTGGGGATCAAGGTGTATGAAAAGCACCTGCTCTACCTGGCCTGCCAGTACGGCGAGCTGTCGGTGAAAACCATGGAGTCCTCCGATGAGAAGGCCACCAATCCCTACCTGTTCCAGACGGTGCACGAGGGGAATTATCGTGTCACCCGTGGGCTGCCCACCTCGGAGGTGCTCTTCCAGCTGCAAAGCCACGAAATCCGCCGGATTGCCGCCCGGGAGAGCTGCATCTTTGTGGGCCGCTGCGCCGACTATGTGCTGCGGGATACGGACGCCAAGGTTCTGTCCGTGTTCGTGGGTGCGCCGGTGGAGCAGCGTATCCAGCGGAAGATGAACCAGGAAAACCTTTCCTACCAGAAGGCCAAGCGACTGGTGCATAAGATGGACCTGCAGCGCAGAAAGTATTATGAGCACTACACCAGGACCCTCTGGGGCGGAAACCACTATGACCTGCGCCTGGACAGCAGCCAGCTTTCCATGGAGCAGATGGTGGATCAGATCGCGGCGGCCTATGAGGCCCTCCGGTAAAAAAGCGGGCCGGCACATGGAAAACGTCCATGTGCCGGCCTTTTTTGAATCAGAATAAATTTATTTTACCAAAACTGAAAGGGGAAAGTCAAGGGAAGACGGGAGGGAGAAAGGCAAATCTCTGTTTTGCACCATTTTGCGTCGTGCAATTTGAACAACTTGTCGGCTTGAAATTTCCGGAAAGCTGTGCTATATTATAGTCAGAAACAGAAAGGGTGAATCCAATGTACAGGGACGTTCCCGGCAAGTAATCCCAACGCTTGCGATGACCGCTTTTTTCGAGAGGATCTTCCAACATAAAAGTTACCTCGC
>JAEDJB010000065.1 GCA_016296565.1 Oscillospiraceae bacterium | reverse complement strand
TTCTTTCAGAAAAAATTTCCTATGAAACGAAAATAGGTCTTAATATAATGGTATATTGCCATGAATCTATGATTTTGTCAAATCTTAATCATTTTTCATTGCTTTTTTACCAGGAATAGGATATACTAACCAATATTCAGTTCAACCCGCTTTTATTGTATTGTATGGAAAGGAGTTCTCTATGTCAGAAAGTCAGGCAAAAAGAACGCTGCCTCGTATTTTGATCAGCCTTCTTATCACTCTGGTGATCGGCGGGGTGTGGTTCTACATTTCCCTGCCGGCCCTCAACCTGCACAACACCGGTGTTTACAGCTTTATCCTCATTCTTCTGCTGGTTTACATCCTGGTATTTATGATTACCTTGGGTGTTGAAACCGGAAAGCAGGGAATTCATCTGCGGGATTACCTCTCCTTTGCCAAGAATCAGTGCAAAGCTGTGGTGATTATCGTTGTGGCCCTGGTGGTTCTCTTCATCGTGGGCCAGATCATTTCCGCTCCCATCTTCCGCTCCGGCTCCTACCGGGACCTGCTGGAGGTGGACACCGGCGACTTCTCCACCGAGATCGAGCAGGTTTCCTATGACGAGGTTCCCATGCTGGACGAATCCTCTGCCCGTCGCCTGGGCGAGCGTAAGCTGGGCGAACTGTCCGACATGGTCAGCCAGTTTGAAATCTCCTACGATTACACCCAGATCAACTACAAGGGCCGTCCCGTCCGGGTGGCTTCTCTGGAATATGGTGACTTCTTCAAGTGGGTAATCAACCGGAAAGAGGGCCTGCCCGCTTACGTCACCGTGGACATGGTGACCCAGGAGGCCCAGGTGGTCCGTCTGTCCGGCCTGGGGCTGGATGGCATGCACTACTCCCCCTCGGAGTACTTCACCCGCGACCTGAAGCGCACCCTTCGCTTCCGCTATCCTACCTATATGTTCTCCTCTGCCCATCTGGAAGTGGATGAGAACGGCCAGCCCTGGTGGGTCTGCCCCCGTGAGACCCGCACCATCGGTCTCTTCGGCGGTGCTGATGTGATCGGCGCGGTCCTGCTCAACGCCTGCACCGGCGAGAGCGTGTATTACGATATTTCCGAAATCCCCACCTGGGTAGACCGGGTCTACTCCGCAGAGCTGATCCAGGAGCAGTATGACTACCACGGCATCTATGTCAACGGCTTCATTAACTCCCTCATCGGCCAGAAGGAAGTGACGGTGTCCACCAACGGGTACAACTACCTGGCCATGAACGACGACGTGTATATGTACACGGGCATCACCTCCGTGAGCAGCGACGAGTCCAACATTGGCTTCCTGCTCTCCAACCAGCGGACCAAGGAGACCACCTACTACTCTGCCCCCGGCGCCATCGAAGAGTCGGCTATGGAGTCGGCCCAGGGCGTGGTCCAGGACCTGGGGTATACCTCCACCTTCCCCCTGCTGCTGAACATCGGCGGCCAGCCCACCTACTTCATGTCCCTGAAGGACGGCACGGACCTGGTGAAGATGTACGCCATGGTTAACGTCTCCCAGTATCAGATCGTGGCCACCGGCGTCACCGTGGCCGCCTGCGAGAGCAACTATCTGTCCCTGCTCCAGCAGCACGGCATCGCGGTGAATGTGGATAAGGACAGCGAGATTGTCATTGACCAGTCCAACATCACCGGCACAATTGCGGAGATCCGCACCGCCGTGCTGGACGGAAACTCCTGGTACTATATCCGCCTGGACGGCTCCGAGGTGTTCTACGCCATCGCCGCCAGCACGGATCGGAACGTGGTGATCCTGAACGTGGGCGACACCGTTACCATCCAGGCCGATCCCGACGGCACCGGCAGCATTGTGAACGCCACCGCCATCTCCACGGACGGCACCATCCTGGAACCGGCTGCAACCACACCGGAAGCTGAGACGGAGCCCGCCACGGAGGACGTCGAGGAGGAAACCACAGAATAACCCCATGAAAACCAGCGGCAGGAACCAGGTTTGGTTCCTGCCGCTTTTATTTTTATGTCTTTAGTTGGAGAGTTGCTCCTGGGCGCGGACCAGGCTGGCGTATTCGCCGTTTAAGTCCATAAGCTCCCGGTGGGTGCCCTGCTCCAGCACCTGCTCCCGGTCGATCACCGCGATGCGGTCAGCGTTGCGGATGGTGGAGAGCCGGTGGGCGATGATGATGGAGGTCCGGCCCTCGCACAGCCGGTCGAAGGAGGCCTGAATTTTGGCTTCCGTGACGCTGTCCAGGGCGCTGGTGGCCTCGTCCAGAATAACGATGGGTGGGTTCTTCAAAAAGACCCGGGCAATGCTGATGCGCTGCTTCTGGCCGCCGGAGAGCATCACGCCCCGCTCGCCCACATAGGTGTCGTAGCCGTTGGGCATGGCCATAACGTCCTCGTGGATCTCTGCCAGCTGGGCTGCCTGGATGACCTCTTCATCCGTTGCCTCCGGCCGACCGTAGCGGATGTTCTCCATAACGCTGTCGGCAAAGAGGAACACCTCCTGCTGGACGATGCCCACCTGCCGCCGCAGGGAGGCCTGGGTCACCTGCCGCACGTCCTTGCCGTCCACCCGGACGGCCCCATCGGTGACATCGTAGAACCGGGGGATCAGCTGGCAGATGGTGGTCTTGCCGCCCCCGGATGGTCCCACAAAGGCGAACTTTTCTCCGGCGTGGATATCCAGGCTCACGTCCCGCAGGACCTGGGACTGGTCGTTGTACCGGAAGTTCACGTGGTCGAAGGTGACATTTCCCTTCACCGGGCCCAGATCCTCTGCGTCGGGGGCGTCCTGGATCTCCGGGTCCAGACGCATCAGCTCCAAAAATCGGGTGAAGCCCGCCGAGCCCTGCATAAACTGCTCCACGAAGTTCACCAGCTTTTTCACCGGCGTGGTGAAGGTGGTGACGTACAGGGTGAAGGCCACCAGGTCCGCATAGTCTACTGTTCCCCGCATAATGAAGTAGCCCCCGGCGCCAATGACCAGCACCGGCATAATGGAGGTGCTGAACTCCATGCCGCCCATAAAGGTGGCCATGGTCTTGTAATAGGTCTGCTTGGCCTGGACGAACTGGACGTTCATAGCGTTGAACTTGCGTTTTTCGGTTTCCTCGTTCTGAAAGGCCTTGGCGGTGCGCATGCCGGAGATGCCGGACTCAATGGTGGCGTTGATCTCTCCGGTTTTGGCCTTCAGCTTCAGGTTTGCCCGGCGCATCTTCCGCCGCTGGTAGATGGTAAAGATCAGGAAGAATGGGACGATGGAGAAGGCGATCACAGCCAGCCGCCACTCGATGGTGCACATGATGCAGAAGGCCCCCACCAGGGTGACGGAGGAGATAAACAGGTCCTCCGGGCCGTGGTGGGCCAGCTCTGTGATCTCAAACAGGTCGTTGGTCACCCGGGACATGAGCACACCGGTGCGGTTCTTGTCAAAGAAGCTGAAGCTCAGGCTTTCCATGTGGCCGTACAGGTCCCGGCGCAGGTCTGCCTCCACCCGGACGCCGAAGAGGTGCCCCCAGTAGGAGACAACAAAGTACAAAAGACCCTTGCACACATAGGCCACGATAAAAATGGCCACCAAAACGAAAAAGGCGTGGTAGGCCTTGTTGGGCAGCAGGTTGTTCAGGGCTGACCGGGAGGCGTAGGGAAATGCCAGGTCAATGAGGCAGATGAGCAGGGCGCAGCACATGTCCAGAATGAACAGATTCTTGTGGGGGCCATAATAGGAGAGAAATATTTTTAATGGGTGGGTTGTTTTATAATCAATGTTCCGTTTCACACAGGAGCCTCCTTTCCGTTTCCCCTTATTATATCGTTCCCCGGCGATTCTTTCAATTCCTGAGCCGGAGATGTTTTTCCCCCTCCTTCCCCTGTTATTGACATTTCCGATAGGATAGAGTATCATGACCGTATTGTACGATTTCTAACATTCTTGGGAGGTGAAGTGTATGCAGCCCCTGAAAGCCCCATCCCTGAACATCACCCAGTTTATGTGTGTGATGAACCTGCTCCAACGGAGTGCCATCCGCCAGCTTCCCGATGCCCTGCTTCAGGGGATGACGGTCTCCCAGCTGGCTGCCATCGGCTTTCTGTTTTTCCAGGAGGAGAAGGATTTGTACCAGCGGGACCTGGAGAGCTTTTTTAAGCTCCGGCGGTCAACCATCAGCAGCTTGCTGGGCACCCTGGAAAAAAAGGAGCTGATCCAGCGGTGCTCCGTTCCCCACGACGCCCGGCTGAAAAAGCTGGTGCTCACCCCCCAGGGCAGACAGGTGGGAAGCCAGGTCCATCAGCTGTTTACCAGTCTGAACCAGCAGATGGTCCGCGGCCTGAGCCAGGAGGAGCTGGATACCATGCACTCCATTTTAAGTAAAATTGAGCAAAACTTAAGCTCTGAGGAGCTTTGAGATTACCCCGGGAGGGACCCCCAATGAAACAAAGAATCCTTTCGATCACAATGGCCCTGGCTGCCCTGTTGGCCCTGAGCGGGTGCAGCGAGGAGGAACCGGAGCCGGAGGACACCGCCACTCCTGTGGAAGTGGCCCTGGTGGAGAGAGGCGGCATCTCCGCGGAGAACAGAGTCTCCGGCCAGGTTGCCTCCGGCGACCAGCAATCGGTGTTTGTGGCGGTTTCCGCCCAGTGCACCGACGTGTATGTGGAGGTGGGCGACACGGTCTCCGCCGGGCAGACCATCTGCACCCTGGATATTTCTTCCACTCTGGCCAATTACGATACGGCTGTCATGAGCTATGAAAGCGCCAGGAAAAGCTATGCGGATCAGTCCGCCCTTCTGGCCCAGCAGGTGGCCCAGGCGGAGAAAACCGTGGAAGAGGTCCAGGCTCTCTTTGAAAAGGGCGTCGTTCCCGAGCTGGTGGTGGACAGCGCCAAGGCGAGCCTGGACAGTACCCGGGCCAGCATGGACAGCGCCTTGAGCCAGCTGGAGGTATCCATAAAGAACTACGAGGCCACCATCGCCCAGCTGGAGACCTCCCTGGCAAACGTGGACCGGAGCGGCAGAGTGGTGGCGCCCATTTCCGGGACAGTCGTCTCTCTGAACGCCTCGAAAAATAACTTTGTCGCCCCCAGCGCGCCGGTGGTTACCATTGAGTCCACCTCCAACATGGAGGTCAGCACCGCCGTGTCCGAATCTTTGGTTTCCAAGCTGACCAAGGGCGGTCGGGCGGATGTGACCATTTCCTCTGCGAATCAATCCTTCCAGGGAACCATCTCCTCCATTGACTGGTCCCCCAGCCCCCAGACCCATCTTTATAGTGTGACCATCCAGATTCCCTCCTCGATGACCTCCGGCCTGTTTTCCGGCATGTTTGCCGACGTGACCTTCTACACCGACACCCAGAACAATGTGGTGGTCATCCCCACAGAGGCCATCCAGACCGGGGTGGACGGACAGTATGTATACACTGTGGACAGCGAGGATCTGGCCCATAAGGTGATGGTGGAAACCGGCCTGGTGGGTGATGGAATCACCGAGATCACCGCGGGCCTCTCGGGGGGAGAGCGTCTGGTAACCGTGGGACAGTTCTATTTGTCCGATGGTGATCCGGTCCGCGTGGTCTCCGGCGAGGTGTAAGCCATGAAAGTTTCCGCCTTTTGTATCAAGCACAAGGTCACAACCATCCTGGCCTTTCTGATGATCGCCCTGTTCGGTGTGGTCTTTTATTCCAACCTGAAGCTCTCCCTGATGCCCAACATGGAGTACCCCGCCGCCGTGGTGGTCTGCACCTATGCGGGCGCCAGCCCCGAGGACATTGAGCAGCTGGTCACCCGGCCCCTGGAGTCCAGCATCTCCACTCTGGCGGGTGTTGACGCCATTGAGTCCTCCTCCTCGGAGAACTTCAGCATGGTTATGATTACCTACCAGGAAGACACGGACGTGGACAACGCTGCCATCAAGCTGCGGGAAAAGTTCGATATGCTTACTCTGCCGGATGGATGCAGCGACCCCATCATCTATAATTTCAACATCAACGACATGATGCCTGTGGCCGTCATTGCCCTGGGGGGCAGCGACCTGGTGCAGCTGCAGAACCTGGCCGACGACACCGTGGGTCCGGCCCTGGAGCGTCTGGACGGCGTGGCCTCGGTGGATATCACCGGCGGCATCCAGCAAAAAATTGTGGTGGAGACCAATCCCTCCGCCCTGTCCGGCTATGGGCTGACCATCTCCAACGTGTCCGACTATCTGGCCGCCGCCAACGTGCTCTATCCGGGGGGCGACGTGCACAACGGAACCAACGTACTCACCGCCACCACCAACGGCCAGTTCCAGACGGTGGAGGACGTGGCCAACACCATGATCTTTCTGCCCCAGGGGGGGTCGGTGCGGCTGAATGAAATCGCCGCCGTCTACCTGGACACCTCCCTGGAGGAAAGCGCCGCCGAGGTGGACGGGGAAAGCTGTGTCGTCCTCACCATCAACAAGCGCTCCGGGGCCAACGAGGTGGAGATCTCCAACAAGGTGGTCAAGGCGCTGGAGGAAGTGAAGGAGGACAACCCCAGCATTGAGCCGCTGGTTGTCTACAAAGCCAGCGACTATATCATGCAGGTGGCAAACAACGCCATCCAGAATATCGTTCTGGGCGTGATTCTCTCCGCTGTGGTGGTCTTTGCCTTCCTGCGCAGGGGCGGCCCTACCGTTACCATTTCTCTGTCCATGCCCTTCTGCGTGCTGACGGTCTTTCTGCTGATGAACGTCTTTGACATCTCCCTGAACATGATGAGTTTAGGCGGGGTTGCCATGTGCATCGGCATGGTGGTGGATAATTCCATCGTGGTGCTGGAAAACATTTACCGGTACGCCAGCGACGGCTACAGCCGGTATGACAGCTGCGTGCTGGGAACCGGAGAGGTGGTTACCTCCATTACCGCTTCCAGCCTTACCACCATCGCGGTTTTTCTCCCCATCGGCCTCAGCGGGGGCTTAAGCGGTATGCTGTTCAAGGACTTCTCCCTGACCGTTGCCTTTCTGATCTTCTCCTCCCTGCTCATCGCTCTGACCCTGGTTCCCCTCATGTGCTACTTCCTGCTGGATGAAACCGCGGTGCGCCTGCAAAAGCTGACCGCAGGAAACAAGCCATCCAAATGGGGAGAAAAAGCGGCGTGGCTTTCCGAAAAGTATCACAGACTGCTTGCCTACTTTATTAACAACCGGCTGAAGGCCTGTCTGATTTCAGTGGCCATGGTGGCCGTATTCCTTCTCAGCTGCCTGACCACCGATATCGTCCTGCTCCCTGACATGGACCAGGGCATGGTGAGCATCACCGTGGACATGCCCACGGGCACGGAACTGGAGGACACCATTGCCTATGGCGACCGGGTTATGGGGATTGTCCAGGAAAACTGCCCGGAGCTGGACAACATGTACATGACCGTTGGCGGAAACCTCATGAGCAGCGGCACAGAGTCTGCCTCCATTACGGTGAACCTGGTGGGCCGCCAGGAGCGTGACCGCTCCAGCAAAGAGGTGGCCCGAGACTTAAACAGCCACTTCCGGGACATTGCCGGGTGTGAGATCACCGTGGGCGCCTCCAGCATGGTGGACTCCATCAGCAGCGGAAACGACATTGAGGTAAACGTCAGCGGCCCGGACTACGACATGCTGACCCGGATTGCCAACGACCTGACCCAGCAGATTGCCGGGCTGGACGACGCGGAAAACGTAACCAATTCCCTGGAAAACAGCATCCCCGCCATTAAAATCACGGTGAACCACGCAGCCGCCGCCCAATACGGCCTGACCACCGCCACCATCGGCGCGGCCGTCCGGTCGGAGCTCACCGGCACCACTGCCACCACCATGACCCTGAACGGAGACGACCTGGACATTGTGGTCCGGGGCAGCAGCGCCAGCGCAAAGAGTCTGGACGCCGCCCGCTCCATGCCCATCCCTACCCCTATGGGCGGCACCGTTCCCCTGTCCTCCGTGGCGGAGGTCTCCGTGGAGCTGACCCCCCAGACCATCACCCGGACCGACCAGGCCAGGCAGATCCAGGTCACCGGCAACTCCATCAGCGGCGACACCACCTCCATTACCGAGCAGGTTCAGGCTATTCTGGACGCCTACGCGCTGCCCGACGGCTATCAGGCGGAGATCGGCGGCACCTACACGGAGATTATGGAAAACTTCCATACCCTGTTCCTGGCGATGATCGTGGCCATCGGACTGGTGTACTTCATCCTGGCGGCTCAGTTTGAGTCCTTTATCATGCCGGTGATGGTGATGCTGATTCTCCCCATCGCCCTGTCCGGCGCCCTCTTCGGCCTGCCCCTTACCGGGCAGGATCTGTCCATCATCGTCCTGCTGGCCCTCATTATGCTGGTGGGCACGGTGGTGAACGCCTCCATCGTTCTGGTGGACTACATCAGCATCCGCCGGGCCAACGGCATGGAGAAGAATGAGGCCATTCTGGCGGCCTGCCCCCTCCGGGTCCGGCCCATCCTGATGACCACCCTGACCACAGTGCTGGCCCTGATCCCCATGGCCGCAGGCACGGGGGAAGGCAACGAAATGCTCCAGCCCATGGGCATTGTGATGATCTTCGGCATGGTGATCTCCACGGTGGTTACCCTGCTCTTCACCCCGGTGTATTACTCCCTGCTGGACAGCCTTTCGGAGAAGATCGGCGGACCCTTCCAGCGGCGCAGAGCGAAGAAGCAGGCCCGCCTGATGGAGGCGCTTGCCGCGGCGGAAACCCAGGCCAGCGGGATTGGCTCCGAACCCGCGGAAGCGGAAGAACTCCAATCCTGAAAACGAAAACGCGCCCCCTGCCATCTCATGCCGATGGCAGGGGGCGCATGTTTGTTTTGGAATCAGTAGAAGGTGGCCACTTCCTCCGCCGGCGCAGTGCCGGGCTGGATGTCGATCACGTTGAGAACGGGACCCTTCTTGTTGTAGACCCGGTTGTGCTTGATGGCGACCTTGGCGGTCAGCTCAATCCACTGGTCGTCCCGGAGGGCCTTGGGGTTGCCACCGGTGCAGAGCAGACCGGCGAAGGTGATATCCTCCACGCAGCAGGTCATGACCTTCCGTCCAAAGATGAAGCTGCCCGCAGGGAGCTTTTCCCGGACCATGGGGAAACCGCCCACGTGGATGGTCTTGCCCTTGTACTTGTCCGGCTCCTCGGAGATATCCTGGTACCAGATGGCATAGTTCTCCGGGGTGATCTGAATGACGGGGGCTTCGATGTCGAAGGGAAGCTCCTCGGGGGTGTCGTCGTAGTACACCTCGCCGGTGCGGTCCTCATAGGCGATGTTGGTCCGGCGGCTGATGGCCCGGATGATCTTGTGGATCTCAACTTTATCCACCTTTTCATCGGCCCGGTTCAGAACCACCATTTCGCAGCTTTTCAGCTTGTCCACCACAAGGCCCCGCATGTTGGCGTTGTAGGTCAGGAAGGTCTGGGAGTCAGCAAACATGAACTCCTGGTAGACCAGCCAGGAATCGGGCATGTTCTGGTACAGGTCGTCCAGCATCCACATGCCGTTGTACTCCACGATGACCCGCTCCGCCGCGTGCTTTCTCTGCAGCCGCTCCAGGTTGGTGGGGGTCAGCTCCGACTGGTCGTCGATCAGCTCAATGAACACGTTGTGGCCGGAGAAGGTAGAGGGCTCGTACTCCTCCTCCCCCTCTTCGCAGAGGAGCAGGAGGGTGCTCTCGCCGTTGTTAAAACGGACGTCCTCCAGGGTCTCCTGGATGAACTTGGTTTTGCCTGCGTCCAGAAAACCGGTAAAGAGGTAAACAGGGATTTCTTCCATCATAGCGCGGTCCCCTTCCCTCAGTTCAGGTGGAACAGCACGTCCAGCGCGTCCTCGTTCAGCTCAGAGCCGATGACGCACAGACGGCCGGTGATTCCGGCGGGACCCCGGCGGACGTTCTCTTCTCCGGGGACATAGTCGAAGTGAATCCAGGTGCCGTCGTCACAGGGGACGATGCCCTTGGCACGGAGAACCACGCCGTAGGCTGCCTCGTCAGCCAGGGCGTTCAGAGCGCCGGTGATCTCAGCCTCGGTGTACTTCCGGGGAGTCTCAGCGCCCCAGCTGATAAAGACCTCGTCGGCGTCGTGGTCGTGACCGCAGGAGCAGCTGTCCTCATGGTCGTGGTCATGATGGTGGTGGTGATGGTGCTCGTGCTCCTCATGGTCATGGTCATGATCGTGGTGATGCTCATGCTCCTCGTGGTCATGGTCATGATCGTGGTGATGCTCATGCTCCTCGTGGTCATGGTCGTGATCGTGGTGGTGCTCATGCTCCTCGTGGTCATGGTCGTGATCGTGGTGGTGCTCATGCTCCTCGTGGTCATGGTC
>JAEDJB010000064.1 GCA_016296565.1 Oscillospiraceae bacterium | reverse complement strand
AGCCCTTGAACTCCTCCTCCAGCTGCTCGGGGCGGAGGATCAGGTGGCCCTCGGAGATGGTGAACTGACGGACACGGATGAGGCCGTGCATCTCGCCGGAGTCCTCGTTGCGGAACAGGGTGGAGGTTTCACCCAGGCGCATGGGCAGGTCGCGGTAGGACCGGCCCCGGTTCAGGAAAACCTGATACTGGAAGGGGCAGGTCATGGGACGCAGGGCGAAGCACTCCTTGCTCTCATCCTCAGGGTCGCCCAGGACGAACATGCCGTCCAGGTAGTGGTCCCAGTGGCCGGAGATCTTGTACAGGTCGCTCTTGGCCATAAGGGGGGTCTTGGTGAGCTGATAGCCCCGCTTCTGCTCCTCGTCCTCAATCCAGCGCTGGAGGATCTGGACCACTCTCGCGCCCTTGGGCAGCAGGATGGGCAGGCCCTGGCCGATGGAGTCCACGGTGGTGAAGTACTCCAGTTCCCGGCCCAGCTTATTGTGGTCCCGCTTCAGAGCCTCCTCCTGCTTTTTCAGGTACTCGTCCAGCTCGTCCTTCTTGGGGAAGGCCACGCCGTAGATCCGCTGAAGGGTCTGACGGTTGGAGTCCCCCCGCCAGTAGGCGGCGTTGCAGGCGGTGAGCTTGATGGCGTTGCCCTTCACCCGGCCGGTGGAGTCCAGGTGGGGACCGGCGCACAGGTCGGTGAACTCGCCCTGCTTGTAGAAGGAGATCACCGCGTCCTCGGGCAGGTCGTTGATGAGCTCTACCTTATAAGGCTCGCCCTTCTCCTCCATGAACTTCACAGCTTCGGCCCGGGGCAGCTCGAACCGCTCCAGCTTCAGCTTTTCCTTGCAGATCTTGCGCATTTCGGCCTCCAGCTCGGCCATCTGCTCAGGGCTGAAGGGCGCGGGGGTTTCAAAGTCGTAGTAGAAGCCGTTCTCGATGGACGGGCCGATGGCCAGCTTCACGTCGGGGTGCAGGCGCTTCATGGCCTGGGCCAGGATATGGGAGCAGGTGTGCCAGTAGGTCTGGCGGTACTCAGGGTTTTCAAAGGTGTACTGATTTGCCTCAGACATGGTCGTTTCCTCCTATTTGTGAATGGGGCGCGGTTTTCAGGCATACAAAAATCCCGCCCCTGATGGTTTTGGTCAGGGGCGGGATGATAACATCTCGCGGTTCCACCCTGCTTGCACAGCTCTCTGCTGTGCCGCTTCGTTTCCGCTGTAACGGGCGGCGCCCGGCCCAGCCTACGGCTTGCTTCGGTGGGCGGCTCGGGGATGGTGCTTGGTTCGGTCCGGTCCGGCAGGCGCTCTTCCAGCCCATGAAGCGCCCTCTCTGTGCCTGCGGTCCCGCAAGGTTCCCGTCGTTGCCATTTTGACGAAAATATTATAGGCCGGAAGAAAGAGAAAGTCAAGGGGGGGATTTCCGTCTGGCAGAAAAAGCAACCGTTTTCTGGGTAAAACCACTTAACAAGCAGTACGAGCCCCCTCGTTGTAGTACCCGTATGTTTATTATGCAATCCTCCCTGCCCTGTCTGATCATTGGCTAAGTTGGAGCAAATGATAGATTGAAAACCGCCAAAATGAACACAAGCATCTCTTTTGTTCTTCACACTAACGTTTCATCACAAAAAGCAAGTTCAGGCCTGTCGCTCAAGATTATCATGACAAACCTCAACACCATATTCACCATAACCGAAGACAGGTCTTTCACCACCTAAATACAAAGAAATCTCCGGTGGATCATCATAACTCTCGAAACAAGATGCTTTAGGCAGTTCTAAAGTATAGATTAGAACGGTATTATCATTATCTTTATAATACTGCTCTCTGTATTCGAAAGGAACCTCAATGACACCTCCAGAATCAAAATTTACGTATTCATCAGCCATAAAACCGTTATCAATAATATATCCAACAAAATTGTATTCCAGGCTAATTGTTTCCTGTTCCACATCAACATTTGTGATGTTTACATAGTAATCAATAAGAAGTTCTCCATTACTTTTATAGTACTGATATCTCCATTTACCAACAACATCAGGTATTTGCTCCTTAATTGACTCATTGGGATAGTACCAATCCCACGACAGTTCTGGAACAAACTCATAAACCAAGGACACATCATACACTGTTTTCAGGTAGTATTCAGTTTTTGATGCGCTGTACAAAAAAACAACCTGGTTATCATATTCAGTCCGATCAATAAACTCGATATCGTTATATCCCATATCTGCTATCGCCTGATCTGCTTCCGCCTGTTCTACAGACTCGGGGTGACTGCCCAAATAGCTTTGATTTTCTAGATAAAATTCTTCCAACTGCCACCCGTCATTGTAAAGTACATAGGTCATGGAATAGTCAGCAGTATAGCTGAACTCGTCGTTGGATGCATAAATGGTTGCCCAAACATAGTCTGTCTTATCAGCCTCATTTGTCTGCCGTTTTGAAATCTCTATGGACTCCACAGCGAGATCAAAGCTTCCAAAGTACTCATCGTTGGTTTGGATATCAGCAGAAATCTCGTCATCCGTTTTGACGCCGATTCCGCCGCAAGCAGTGAGCGCAGAAATCAACACTACGAAAAGGACAATTAAAAAATGTTTTGACAATTTCATACTTATGTCTCCTTTATTCCGCCGTCGTGATATAAATATTATCCGCAATGATCCATGACCCGGTGGAACCATCCCGCCAACCGTACATGGTCAGATACTCCACTCCAGTCACATCAAAGGAAAACTCTGCGGAAGGTGACTCCTTACTTACTCTGGGCGTAGTAAAAATAATCTGTTCTCCGTCATAAAACTCCAGCCAATAGGAAGTGGAAGCCCCCTGCCGCATGTAGATTGTCCCGGACACCTCGGCATAGTCGCCGCCCAGTTCCCATCGTCTGTAGCTGGGTTCGTTTTTCGACTCACTACAGCAAATCTCGTAACAGTCTTCATGCTTCCAGCCGCCAATATCCATAACCTCCGCTTTGTAGTAAACGTGAGAAATTGCCGCGCTGTCACTGCTGCTGTAGGCAGGAAGGGAAAGCAGGGGCAACGTACGGGTAAACTCCTGCATAGATTCTTCCTCTGTTTCTCCACTCTTCTCACCCAAAGCAGGGATAGTTTCCCGGTAAGTCTCGCCACAGTTCAGACAGGTGTACTCGTTGTAGCCGTTCTCTGCTGCGGTAGCTGCAAGGTAGTCGGAAAGGTAAAAATTGTGCTCACACTCCTTTTCTTTGAAGTCAGGGCGCAAATACATCGCTGCCAGTCCACAGATCAATACCAGCAGAATAAGCGCAATAATATTTCTTGTTTTCATTTTCTTCTCCCATTTTTGTCTCACTTTTCCGTGTTTAAGTCGGTAATTCGATTATAAACTTGAATATTTGGTATGTCAAGATGGTTCCCGATTTTTAATCGGTTTATGAATCCAATCATTCTCCTACGATAAATACTAGAAACCTAGGAGGTATGCTATGGAACTTGATTACTCTCAGATCGGAAAACGCATTGCCAGGCGGCGGAAGCATCTCGGCTTGAAGCAGGCGGAGGTTGAAGAAAAAGCCGACTTAGGCTACAAATATCTCTCGAATATTGAGCGGGGCATCTCCATCCCCTCCACCGAGGTAATCATGCGGCTGGCCGTCGCCCTGGAGACCACCCCCGACGAATTTCTGGTGGGAACCGCCCGCCACGAGGATGAGGAGTGGAAAAACGTGGCCGAACTGCTGCGGACCATGGACGCCAAGCATTTAAAACTGGCCCACAGTCTGTTGACATGGCTGGCAGAAGAGGAACTGTGAACGAACCCGGCCGCCCTGTCAAAAGCCAGGGCGGCCGGGTATGGTATAAAAAGCACGGGTACTGCAAATCTACCAATTGCACAAAAAATCCGGAGGTCAGATGGGTTCTGACCTCCGGATTTTGCGTTGTTCTTATTCTGCCAGGCTCTGCACGGTGCCCTGACGGCAGTCCATGGAGACCTTCATGCCGTCGTGGAGCTTGCGGGTGGCGCCGATGGCCCCTACAATCACCGCCTTGTTCAGGCTCAGGCCCACCACGGCGGCGTGGCTGCCCAGGCCGTTTTCCTCGGCGATGATGCCCGCTGCCTGGCGCAGGTAGGGCAGCATCTCGTTGTTGGTGTGGGGAACCACCAGGATCATCCCCGGGCGGAACTTGCTGCGGATATCGCTTCCCGTCCGGCAGACGCACAGGGTGCCCTTCACGTTCTCGTTGCCCACACCGGCCCCGGTAATCAGGCTGCTGCCCACCAGGTGAACCTTCATCATGTTGGTGGTGCCGGCGATACCGGCGGGAACGCCGGCGGTGACCACCACAATCTCCCCGTCCTGGATGAGCCCCGCCTTCTTGGCAGCTTCCACGGAGCCGTCGATCATCTCGTCGGTGCTGCCCACATAGCCCATGATAAGGGGGGTCACGCCCCAGGTCAGGGACAGCTGGCGGCGGATATCCTCATCCATCACGCAGGCGATGATGGGGGTGTCCGGCCGGAAGCGGCTGATGAGCCGGGGGGTAGCCCCGGAGGTGGTGACGGTAATGATGGCGGAAGCGTTGGTGTCCACGGCGGTGGTGCAGGCGGCGTGGGCAGTGGCCCCGCCGATTCCCAGGCGAATGTCCGCCGTCATCTCCTTCATCCGGCCGAAGTAGTTGATGTCTGCCTCCGTGCGCTTGGCGATGGCCGCCATGGTGCGCACCGCCTCCACCGGGTACTTGCCGGCGGCAGTCTCTCCGGAGAGCATCACAGCGGAGGTGCCGTCGTACACGGCGTTGGCCACGTCGGTGATCTCCGCCCGGGTGGGACGGGGGTTGGTAATCATGCTGTCCAGCATCTGGGTGGCGGTGATGACATGCTTGCCCATGGTGAGGGTGTGGCTGATCAGGTCCTTCTGGATCACGGGGATCTCGGTGAAGTCAATCTCCACGCCCATGTCGCCCCGGGCGATCATGATGCCGTCGGCCACCGCCAGGATCTCGTCCACATTGTTCACGCCCTCCTGGTTTTCCAGCTTGGCGATGATGCGCATGTTGGACTGGTGCTCGTCCAGCAGGCGGCGGATCTCCATCACATCCTGGGCGCTGCGGCAGAAGGAGGCGGCCACAAAGTCAAACCCCTCCCGGATGCCGAAGAGCAGGTCCTCCCGGTCCTGAGCGCTCATGTAGGGCATGGACAGGTGGACGCCGGGGACGTTGACCCCCTTCCGGTCCTTGATGGGGCCGCCGTTTTCCACCCGGCAGATCACGTCGGTCTCGGTGAGCTCCGTCACCGTCATGCGGATGAGGCCGTCATCCAGCATAATGGTGGTGCCCACCGACACGTCCTGGGCCAGGTTCCGGTAGGTGACACTGCAGATTTCCTTGTTCCCCACAACCTCCCGGGCGGTGAGGGTGAAGGTCTGGCCGGTTTCCAAGGTTTCCTTGCCGTTTTCAAACTTTTTCAGGCGGATCTCCGGACCCTTGGTGTCCAGCAGAGCGCCCACGGGAATATCCAGACGCTCCCGGACCTCCTTCAGCCGGTCCAGGCGGGCTTTATGCTCGGCGTGGGTGCCGTGGGAGAAGTTGAAACGGGCAACATCCATGCCGTTCTGCACCATGGCCTCCAGAATTTCCGTGCTGTCCGTGGAGGGACCCAGGGTACAGATGATCTTGGTCTTTCTCATAACGCATACCTCCCTTTGTCATCAGCGGGTAACTGGAATGAACGTGTTTTCCTCTGTATTGTACACGGAACGAGTGAGGATTGCAAGGCTCCCTCACAGCCTGTCCCGGGGATTCATGGCCTTGCGCAGGCTCTCGCTGAAAAGCAGCAGGGCAAAGACCGTTGCCACAATGCACAGACCCGGCGGAATCCAGGCCCAGGGGCGGGTAGTGAGGGTCACCAGCTCCATGGCGTTCTGCATCAGGTTGCCCCAGGAGGCCTGGGGGGTGCGCAGGCCCACCCCCAGAAAGCTCAGGCTGGACTCCCATAAAATGGCCCGGACCACCTTCATGGGCAGGGCCGCCCACACAGGAGCCACCACATTGGGCAGGATGGTGCGCAGGAGAATATCCTTGTCTGAGGCACCCAGAGCACGGGATGCCTCCACATACTCCTTTTCCTTCACCGAGAGGGTGCTGCCGTAAACCAGCCGGGCGATGGAGGACCAGCCCAGCACCCCCATCACCAGGATAATGTTCCACACGGAGGGGCCCAGCAGGGACACCAGGCACAGCACCAGGATGATGCTGGGGAAAGCCTGGAAGGTGTCGCAGGCCCGCATGATCCAGTATTCCCACTTTCCCCCTTTATAGCCAGCCATCAGCCCCAGGGGGACCCCCAGCAGGGCGCTGAGCAGGGCGGTGGAGTACCCCACCAGCAGGGAGACCCGGCCGCCGTACAGCAGTCGGGCGAAGATATCCCGGCCTACGTCGTCTGTACCCAGAAGATGCCCGGGACCCGGGGCGGACCAGAAGCCGGCGGTCTTGTCCGTCAGGTTGGGGTCCTGGTTCAGAATCAAGGGGAGCAGCAGAAGCAGCAGAACCTCCAGGCAGAGGAAAATCAGGCAGGCCATGCCCCGCTTGTCTGCCAGAAACCGGGTCAGGGCGGGATAACGGGTCTTTTTCACCGGTCCTCACCTCCCCAGCCTACTCCGGGGTCTGCCAGGCGGTAGACCAGGTCCATGAGAATACCGGTGAGAAGCACCGCCACGGCCACCACAGCGGTGATGCCCATGATGACCGTATAGTCCCGGCTGCTCACCGAGGTGAACAGCAGACTGCCCATCCCCGGCCAGCCGAAGATCCGCTCCACTACCATGGACCCGCCGATGATATGGGGGATGTGGTTGAGAATGGTGGTGAGCACGGGGATGAGGGCGGTGCGGAAGGCGTGCTTCCACAAAACCGCCCACTCAGACAGGCCCTTGGCCCGGGCGGTGCGGATATAGTCCTCCCCCAGCACCTCGCTGCAGGCGCTGGTGGTCTGGCGGATGAGGTTTCCCAAACTCCCCAGGCATACCACCGACGCCGGCAGAACCAGGTGGCGGATCAGATCCCCCAGGGAGCCCCCCATGCCGGAGGTGTACATCCCCGCGGCGGGAAGCCAGCCCAGCTTCACGGAAAAAACATAGATCAGTATCAGGCAGAGGAAAAAGCCCGGGGCGCTGAAGCTGAAGAGGGTCAATCCCGAGGCCAGGCGGCTCCAGCGGGAGCCGGGCTTCCAGGCCGCCAGGATGCCCAGGGTGACTCCAATCAAAATGGCCAGGACCACTCCCGTGCCGGTGAGGATCAGGGAAGGGGCCACCCGCTGGGCGATCATCCGCAGAACGGGCTGACCGGTGCGGTAGGAATTTCCCAGGTCCCCGGTGAGCACCGACTTCATCCACAGAATGTAGCGGATGACAATGGGCTGGTCCAGGCCAAGATTAGCCTCCAGCGCGGCCCGCATTGCCGCGCTGGAGGCTTCTCCGCCCCCTGCTGCGTCTGCGATGGTGCCGGGGGCCATATTCATCATGAAGAATACAATCAGGGTGATGCCGAAAAACACAGGGACAGCACCCAGGATGCGTTTGGTGAGATAGTGTGCCATGAAGGTTCCTCCTGCACTTCCGGCCCCGAGGGGCACAGGCTTCGCGAGAAGCCCTACGGAGGTTATACTTTTCTTAGAACTGCCTTCGCTCCCCCACCGGGGGAGCGAAGGGCTGTTTTGTTTTTCTCAGTCAGGGGGGAAAGCTCAGACGGTCTTTTCCCACTCCCACACGTTTTCGTTGCAGAATGCGGCGGCGGGATAGTCGATGCCGGTGACGGTCTTGGACTCCACATGGAGAGACCGGGTGAACCACAGGGGCACGAAAGGCATCTCCTGGTTCAGATAGGCCTCCAGCTCGTCCACCAGGGCGATGCGGGCTTCCTGGTTGGTCTCCTGCTGGATGGAGGAAATCAGGCTCTCATACCGGCTCAGGTCGGTCACCCGGAAGAGGTTGTTGTCCTCGTTGAACCGGCTGCCCACAAACCACAGGGGCAGGTTGGTGGGGGTGTGGCTGGCCAGAGCCATGTCGTAGGTGCCGTCGTACATGCCGGCAAACATGGTGGAGGAGTCCACGGTCTCGATCTCCACATTGATGCCCGCCTCAGCCAGGTTCTGCTGGATGAGGGCGGCCAGACTGGCCCGGGCGCTGGTGCAGGCCAGGGTGAAGGTGCGGCCGTCATAGCCGGACTGGGCTGCCAGGTCCATGGCGCCCTGAGGATCATAGGTGCCGGTGGTCTGGGCCTGGGCGTAGGGGGTGTCCGGCAGGATGCTGGAGTTGGTGACCGTGCCCAGGGTGCCGCTGCTCTGCTGGCACAGCAGTTCCTTGTCCAGGGCCATGTTGATGGCCTGGCGCAGGTCCACGCTGGAGATGGTCTCGTTGTTGAGCATCAGCTCATAGAAGGTGGAGGGGACGGTGCCCTCCAGCACGGTGAAGCCCGCCTCCTCGGCAATGGGCCGGTTTTCCTCGGAAAGGCTGCCGCCAATGGCGTAGTAATCCAGGTCGCCGGAGATGAGGGCGGTGAGCAGATTTGCCTTGTCCATCACCGTGATGGTCAGGGTGTCAAAGCCGGGAGCGCCCAGCTGGTAGTCCTTGTTGGCCGCCAGGGTCAGGCTGCTGCCTGCCAGCTCAGAGACGAACTTGCAGGGGCCGGAGCCCACGGGGTTCAGCCAGAAGTCGTGGGTCATCAGCTCTTCCTTGGGGATGTCTGTCAGCAGGTGGGTGGGCAGCACATAGATCTCCCGGTTGTAGTCCACCAGGAACTCTTCGGGGATTACGGGATTCTTGAAGGTGAGCTTCAGGGTGTACTCATCCACAGCCTCAGCGCCCAGGGTCTGGCCCTCGATGGCGGCGCCGGTGTCGTCGGTGCCGGTGAGAACCGCGAAGGTGGAGCGGCCCAGGGTCTCGCAGGCGGGGTCAGTCACCAGAGCGATGGTGTCTGCCCAGTGCTGGGCAGTGACGGGGGTGCCGTCGTGGAAGGCGGCCTTCTCGTCCAGGTGGAAGAGGATGGCCATGCCGTCGTCGGCGCTCTCCCAGCTGGAAGCGGCCCGGGGCAGGCAGGTGCCGTCGGCCTGGACATAAGCCAGACGGTCATAAATCTTATCGTAGATGATGCGGGAGTAGTTGCTGCCGGAGACGGTGTAGTAAGGCATCAGGGAGTCCCAGGCGTTGGAGATGCCGTAGCTGAGGTTCACCTCTCCGGCAGTCTCCTGGGCGGGGTCGTTTTCGGTTTCCTGGCTGCCGCAGGCGGACAGCACGGTGAGACCCATCACCGCAGTGAGCAGCAGGGCCAGGATCTTTTTCCATGTTCTGTTCATAGTATTCCTTTCTCGCCGCCGAACATACCGGGGCATTTACTTGAATTGGGAGGGACTCAGTCCTCTCCGTTGGCGCTGAGGTCGTCGTACTCGTCGTAATCGTCGGCGGCGTCCATCTGGGAGTCCTGCATCATCTGCTCGAAGTGAGCGTCCAGCTGCTTGGCGAACTCCTTGGCGGCGTTGTGGCCCATGCGCTTGAGGCGGTTGTTCATGGCGGCCACCTCCACGATGATGGCCAGGTTCCGGCCTGGCTTCACGGGGATGGTGATGGCGGGGACCTTCTTGTCCAGAATGGTGGTGTACTCGTCGTTGGTGCCCAGGCGGTCATAGAAGGCGTTTTCGTTCCACTGCTCCAGGTTGACCACCAGGTTGATTTCGCTGTCCTCCCGGACGGCGGACATGCCGAAAAGCTGGCGGATATCCACCACGCCAATGCCGCGCAGCTCAATGTAATGGCGGATCAGCTCCGGCGCGGAGCCGATGAGCTGGGTGCCGATATGCCGGATTTCCACCGCGTCGTCCGCCACCAGACGGTGGCCGCGCTTGACCAGCTCCACGGCGGTCTCGCTCTTACCCACGCCGGACTCGCCCATGAGGAGCACACCCTCGCCGTTGACGTCCACCAGGACACCGTGGCGGGTGATACGGGGGGACAAGGTGGCCTTCAATGCGGCGGTCAGGTTGGGGATAAACAGGGAGGTGGCCTCCCGGCTGCGGAGGATGGTGCGCTTGTGCTTCACAGCCATCTCCATCAGTTCAGGGAAAGGCTCCAGGCCCCGGGCCAGGATCAGCGCGGGAATGGGCTTCTGGAAGAAGGCGTCAAAGCACTGGCGGCGCTCCTCCTCCGGCTGATTGCTCAGGTAGGTCCACTCCACCTTGCCCATGACCTGGATACGGCTGGGGTTAAAGTAATCGAAGAAGCCCAGAATCTGCAGGGCGGGACGGTTGATATCGTCTTCCCGGATCAGGCACCGTTCGTAGTTTCTTCCTTGGTTGAGCACTTCCAGCTCAAACCGTTCTACCAGCTTGGTAAGCTTTATGGACGATTGGGATACTGCCACGGGGATTCCTCCTCTTCTTTATGTGTATAAGACAGATTGATCTATTATAGCATAAACGACGGGGATTTTGCAAGCCGCAGTATGGCCGCGGGAGCTTCTGGCAAAAAAAGAAAAGAGCACGGGCCGGATGGCCT
>JAEDJB010000063.1 GCA_016296565.1 Oscillospiraceae bacterium | reverse complement strand
GTCTGGGCGGGATCGCACAGGTTGGCCTCCACGAAGGGAACCGGCCTGCCGGTAATCTGGGCCACCCGCTCCACGGCCTGGGGGCTGGCGTTTATCAGGTTGTCTGCCACTACCACGTCATAGCCCGCCTGGAGAAGCTCCACGCAGGTGTGGCTGCCGATGTAACCGGCGCCGCCGCTGACTAGAATCGACATGGCTTTCTTCCTCCCTTCGGGTGTTATGGGATCACCCGGTATTTTTTCAGAAGGGCCACCCGCTGCTCTCCAATGGCAACGCTCTCCCGGGCGGCGCTGCCGCCCCCCTCCCGCAGGTAGGTCCAGATCCGCTGGCCCCAGGCTGCGGGCAGCAGCCAGTGATGGCGCTTGAGATAGGGGTAAGTCCTCACCAGGTCCTCCCTGGGAGGAAAAAGGGTCCGGAGCAGGCGATGGTCCCCACCGGCCCGGTCTGCCTGGGAGACCGCGTTTAAGGTGATCCGGCTGCTGTGCCGGCGGGTCTGGGTGCTGCCGCCGTAAATGCCGCCGGAGAGAAGATCGGCCAGCAGGTCGCCGCAGTCCAGCCCGTCCTGCCAGCCATCCAGCCAGATCCGGACTTTGTCGGGGTACTGGGTGAAGCCCAGATGGCGGCGGCCGATCTCCAGCAGATTGGCGGCGAAAAGGTCCGCCCGGGCCTGGCCCAGGGCGCCGCTCACCCGGTCCCATTGGATTTCCTGCCCATAGGTCTGGGCAAACAGGCAGATGTCGCACACCTGCCGGATGCCGAAGCCGGAGTGGAGAAAGTGCTTGAAGCTGTGGAGGACCAGGTAAAGAAAATGATCCGAAGGATTTAACGTGAGAACAACGCGCGAATCAATGGTCATAGAGAAAACGTTGTCAAATGCCCCGTCAAAAAAACGGTTCAGCCCGCCGTAGGCCTGAGAGGCAGGGGGGAACAGACTCCGGTGAAGCTCCAGGTACAGGCCGGTTTTCCCGTCCCGGCAGGGGATCACCTGCTCGCCGTCCTCCTGAGCGGCTTCAAAGCCCCGGGCCCGGAGCAGCTCCAGCACCTCCGGCAGTTCCTCGGGAAGAACCAGCAGGTCCTCGTCTGCGGAGGGGCGCAGGTCAGGCTTGGGATAAAGACTCCGGCAGACAGCGCCCTTTACCACCAGGGGCCGGAGACCAGCCTGCAGAAGGTCCTGATACAGGGCGAGAAAGGCCTGGTTTTTCTGCAGCTGAACGGCGGTGCTCCGCAGTACCTGGGTGCGGACCCCGGGCAGAGAGGCGGGAACCGAACCGGCCTGGGCTAAGGCAGGGGCCAGAACGTCCACCACCATGGGCAGGACTTTTTGTTCCTGACACAGGGCCCACAGGTGCTGCCAATCGGCCTCCTCCGTGAGAAGAAGAGGGGGCGGAGCATGGAAGAGAAAGGCCCGCAGGGCTTCCAGCATTTGCCGTTCCCAGTTTCTCACAGGCGTCCCTCCCATTCGACAGATACACCGATATTATAGCACGATCCCCAAACACTGTCTACCTGGAAAACAACCGGAAAACGATTGTTTTTCAAGGATTTTTGACAAAAAACGACCCTGGGAAAGGGGTCCTTTCCCAGGGTCGCGAATGGAAAAATCAGGAGAAGTTACTGGGCGGTAACTGCCTCAAAACGCATGAGCATGGTGGCCATCTGGGCGCGGGTGGCGTTGCCCTTGGGCACCAGATTGTCCTTGATGCCGTTGATTACGCCGGAACCCACAGCCCACTGCATGGCGGGGACAGCGTAGGTGCTGACGGTTTCGGCATCCCCATAGCTGAGGATGTTGGTGTCCTCGCCCACGGAGACGTCACAGCCCTTGTACTGGGCGTAGCGATACAGGATCGCGGTGAGCTGCTCCCGGGTGATGTCCTTGTTGGGGGAGAAGGTGGTGGCGGAGGTGCCGGACACGATGCCGTTGTCGGCGGCCCAGGCCACAGCGTCTGCATAGTACTGGTTGGCGGGCACGTCGGTGAAGGCACTGCCGCCGGAGACCGCGGGCTCACCCTCCATGCGGTAGAGCATGGTGACGGCCATGGCCCGGGTGGTAGTCTTGTTGGGGGAGAAGGCGGTGGCGCTGGTACCGTTCATGATGCCGGCCTGGACGGCGTACTTGGCCGCGTCATAGAACCAGCTGTCGGTGGTTACGTCGGTGAAGCTGGCCATGGGGTCGTCCACGGGGATAGAGGCGCTCACGGTGCTGTTGTCCAGGGTGATGGTGTAGTTCTGGGTGTAGGCGGCCTTGCCGGGCTCGTAGGCGTAGACCACCAGGGCCAGGGTGTGACCGGCCTCCACCTCGTAGAGGTTGGGCTGCAGGTACAGGGTGTAGTCGTAGTACTGGCCTTCCTTCAGGCTGACCTTGGAGGCGGCGGAGGCGGAGTCATAGCCTGCGCCGGGGTTGCACAGGTCCATCCAGCCCCGGGCAATCACCTTGTAGCTGACGTCGGTGGTGTTCAGTTCCACCAGCTTCAGATTCTGCAGGCCGCCGCCCTGCCAGGCGCCGTCCTCCTGAATGACGGTCTTGCTCACATAGGTGGGAGCGGTGTTGCAGGCGGGGAAGGTTTCTCCCTCGGGGGCGATGTCCACCAGCATGGCGCTGACCATCAGACCGTCCCGGTCAATCAGGTCGGCGTTGGGGGTGGAGACGGTGGCCCCTTCGTTCCCGGCGTTCACTGCGGGGTTCACAAAGTTGTCGTGGTCCAGGCTGCTGGGATCAATGAAGGCGTCGTGGTCCACGACAGCGGCAGCGGCGGTTTCCCCTCTGGGAGCGGTGACCTCTTCGCCGTTGGTGGTGGCAGCCCGGAAGCTCACGGCCACGGTGCCCTTGATGACGGTGTCGCTGGTGACGTCCATGGTGTACATGGCGCTGGAGGCGGTGGAACCGGCGGTGAAGACGTCCTTCCAGTTGCTGCGGTCCACGCCCAGAGCGGCGTAGTCGCTGCTGATGGTGGAGGTGGCCTCGCCGGCGTTCTCACCGGTGAGGGTGACGGAGGCGTCGGTCTTCCAGTCGGAATAGGTGTTCCACTGCTTGGTGTCCAGGTTGCTCTGGGCGGTGACGGCGGGCAGATTCTCCACGTCGTTGTCCACGCCGTACAGGTAGTGGCTGAACCACTGGTTGAGCAGCTCGTCATAGGACTGGCCGTTCACCAGGAAGGAGATGCCCTGGGAGGGATAGGTGGGGGTCAGGTGGCCGTCCTGGTGGAGCAGGATCTTCACGGGGACGCCGGCCTCTTCATAGGCCTGGTACATCAGGTCAAATTCCTTGGTGCGGACGTTGTCGTCGTTCAGGCCGTGGACGATCAGGGCCGGGCACTGAATGTTTTCCGCGTTCAGGGTGTAGTCCCGGCTGGCCCAGTGGTCGCCGTAGTCGCCGTTCAGAGCCAGCTGGTCCAGCTGGAGCTGATAGAGGTAGTTGCCGTACTTGCCCTGGATGGAAGCCCAGTCCAGGGGGTCCAGGTACCGGCCGGCGCAGTAGAGGGCCAGGATGTCGGAGTAAGCGGGGTTGCGTCCGGTGGAGATGCCCTGGGAGTTGGTGTATTCATACCAGCTGGCGATGCCGGCCACGGGGACGATGGTCTTGAGGCCTTCCACGCCGGTGGTGGCCAGGCCGAACTGGGTGGTGCCGGCGTAGGAACGGCCGGTCATGCCCACGTTGCCGCTGGACCAGTCAGCCTCGATGGGGATGTTGCTCTCCTTGTCGGTGTAGGCCACCCGGTCGCCGTGGAGCCATTCGATGACGCACTTGAAGGCGTCGATCTCCAGGTCGGTGCCGCAGGTCTCAAAGCCGTCGGAGCCCAGGGTGCCCAGGCCGCCGCACTCCACCACGGCGAAGCCGCGGACCAGATAGTAGTCATACCAGTCCAGGTCCTCGTAGTCGTAGATGCCCTCGTATTCGTTCCAGTAGTACCACTCGCTGGAGTCTGCCTGGGCGGCGTGGTCCAGGGTGGAGACGGCCTCGCCGGCGGGGGTCCGGGCAGCGGGCTGGTTGTAGAGGCTGTCGATGTCGTAGCCGTCGGTGCCGTATTCGTCGGTCTCGCCCCAGAAGGGGGTGCAGCCGGTGATGTAGGGGCGGGCCTCATAGATGGTGGCAGCCTGGTAGTCCCCCTCGGCGGCAGCCCGGGGCAGCTGGACCAGAGCCTTCACCAGATCCAGCTTGCCGTCGCCATCGGTGTCGTAATTGGTCTCCACGTAGACGAAGAAGCGGATGATGCTGCTGGTTTCATTGCTGTAGCCTTCTTCCACGGCGCCGGAGGTGTAGGGGAAGATGGGCTGAGCCATGCCGTTGAGGAACAGGGGCTCCAGCTTGTCGGCGTGCAGGGCGTCATAGAGCTGGTCGGCCACAGCCTTCATGGCGGTGAGGCTCTCCTGGGTGCAGGCGGCCTCGGGGTCGCAGGTCATGCCCAGGCTGTCAGCCATGGAGTTGTAGTCAGCGGGATAGGAACCCAGCTGGCTCTCCTCCATGCCGGCCCACAGAAGCAGGGCGGCGGCGGCCTCCTGGTTGGTGATCCCGTCGGAGGCGGAAGCCCCTTCGGGGAAGACGGGGGCCTGTCCCAGAAGCTGGGTCAGGGTGTCGGCGGTGACGCCGGAGGCGTCGTCTGTCTCAGCGGCCAGCGCGGGGCTCACCAGAGACAGTGCCAGGACCAGAGCCAGCAGCAGAGACAGAAGCTGTTTGGTTCTTTTCATGGTTCGGTTCTCTCCTTTTCCATAGGTTATTTGTGATTATACGCCCCGCTTTGGGGCTTTACAAGGTTAAATCTGCATGAAATTCGGCGGAGAATCGGTTCAATATTCACTTTTCGCCGCAGAAAAATGCCCCCGGAATGCTCCGGGGGCATTTGGCTTGGTTGTGTGCTGTTGGAAGGGAGGATTACTGCACCACTTCGCCGGGGTTGGCGGCGGAGTTGGCGTCGGACCATGCCTTTTCGAAGGCCACCCAGTCGCGGACGGGCAGCAGATTGGTCCAGATTTCGTACTTGGTGCCGTCAGAGGCGGTGGCCATCTCATACTCGTGGGAGTTGGTGGCCTCCTGCACCTGGGCGTAATACCACTGGGTGGTGTCCATGTTATCGGGCCACTTCAGCATGTCGTCCAGCAGGTGGTCCTTTTCGGGGGCGCGGCCCAGGGTGCGGTTGACCATGGTCATGGCCTCGGCGCGGGTTATGAGCTTCTGGGGCCGGAAGGTGCCGTCCTCATAGCCGGTGATGATGCCGATGGCGGCGGCCTCGTTGATGTACTGTCTGGCCCAGTGGCCGCTGATGTCGGGGAAGGCGTCCGCGCCGCTGACGGTCACGTCGAAGAACCGGCTGGCGATGGTGGCGAACTCAGCGCGGGTGATCTGGCCGTTGGGCCGGAAGGTGCCGTCGGGATAGCCGGAGATGATGCCGGCGTTGGACAGGGTGCAGACGGCGTTGTTGAACCAGTTGTTAACCGACACGTCGGTGTAGCTGCTGGTCTGGCTCCAGTACTCGTTGCGGGCCTCGTCGGTGAGCATCCGGAAGAAGATGGTGGCAACCTCAGCGCGGGTGATCTGGCCCTGAGGCTTCACGGGCATCTTGGTCTGGTCGTCGGTCTTTTCGCCGGTGTAGTAGTCCACAGGATAGCCCACAATGTAGGCGAAGTGATCCTCGGTGTTCAGCAGGGGCGGGGGAGTATAGCCGCCGTCATCCTTGGAGACAGTGTAAGACAGGGAGGGCTCAGGGAAGGGAAGGCTTTCCGGTGTCTGCGCATCAGGATCGGGGGTCAGGGAAGCGGTCTCGTTGGTGGGAAGGACATACTTGCCCGGGACGGTGCTGCGCTTGCCGTCCAGCTTCAGGTCGTAGGACAGGGTGATCTTCTGACCGGTCAGCACGGGAACGTTGAAGGTCCAGGTGAAGGAATCGGTTTCTGCGTTATACTCAACCACATAAGCGGGCGTGGAATCGCCGGCGTTTTCGCGGAACTCCACCTTGTTGCCATCCACAGTGGCAACATATTCCCTGCCGTCCACCGTCAGCCTCAGGGTATTCACAGAGACGAAGTTGAAATCTTCGCCTACCACGTCGGTGACAACGGCGCCTGCGGGGATGACGGTGGTTACCGTGCCGGCAACCACGGAGACTGCGGCGTTCAGCTCGGTGGTGCTGGAAACGTCAATGTCGATCTTGTAAGAGACAGACTGGTCCTTTGCGTAAGAAACAAAGCTTCTGGCCAGGGCGGTGAGGTTTGCGAGCCTGGATGTGTTCTTGTAATAAGGGAAGCCAAGGGTAATCAGGTTCACGCCGGTGCCGGCGATGGTATCCACTTCATTTGCAGCAGCCGCGATGGCCTGCTCAAAGGTGGTGTCAGCCGCTGCGGTGAAGCTGCCGTCGGAAGCTCTCACCTCGTCAAGGGTGGTGGACACGAGTTCCGGCTTATCACCGGCTTCATTATATTTGCCGATTAACGAGCCGGCGTCGTTATAGTAGAAGAAACTGCCGCCGTCGGTGACCAGGACGAGATAGCGGTCAGCGCCGGAAATCGTGCTGTTCCGGAGGTTTTCCAAGCCGGTGCGGATGCCTGCCTGCACGTTGGTGCCGACGCGTTCTGCGGCGAAAGTATAGGTGTCGCTGACAAGCTCGGAAATCATAGCATCAGAAATGGACTCAGCCAGAGTCGGCTCTAACCCGGTTGTTGCCTCCGTGGAGAAAACCGTCACGCCCACATAGATGTTCTTGTTGGACAGCTGATCCCGCATGCTGGTGACAAAGGAAGTCAGGGGATCGAGAGAAGGGGGCGTTGCGCTTGCTGCGTATTCCAGATACAGCTGCAGGCTCTCCGTGGCGTCCAGAACGAACTCCACGACAACGGGGTTGTCTGCCTTGGGGGCTTCCACGGAAAGGGTCACGGTGGTCCTGTCGCTGTTGGGCAGGATGTTGCCGATGCCGGTGGCAGTCTTGCCCAGCGTAACGCCGTTGGGATAGGAAATAGGATCGGGTGTTGCGTCTGCGGCCTGGGTGCTGCTGGCCGCCAGCGCCGTCGCGGGGATCATGCTCAGCGCCATAGCCACAACCAGCGCGCAGGCCAATAATCGATGTTTTCGCATAGTACTACCTCCATTATTTTGAAATATTGGGAAGGGCCGGCAGGGCGGGGTGGAGATAGCAGCCTGCCAGGTCACAAACCGAAATCATGCCGGAATAGGGCATGTGCAAGTATAGACATTATAGCATAGCCGGATTGGAAGGGCAACCCAAAAACGACGGGAAATCTTCGGTTTTTCTTTGTGTATCAAGGATTTTTTCGTCGTATTGCTATGGCGCAGCTTCTTGAATTTGGAAGAAAAATATGGTATACTGGCCACAACTTGTGTTAGCGTGCGCTTTTTTAAGAGTGAACAATAGTTTCAAAACCTCCAAAAAGGTCCCTCCCCGCCGGACCGGGTGTGGGGAAAAAGAAGGAAAGCGCACGAATTTTGTCGACGATACCGCTGGTTTTATAAATCCTGCAAAGTTTTGCGCCCAGTCAGAATTTCGTCGCAATGACTAAGAGAGAGGAGAGGGCGCATTGCGGGCAAACCAAGAACTGATTCTGCGAGAGATCGCAGGGGAACATATTCTCATCCCCGTGGGGCAGACGGCCCTGAAGGTCCACGGCATGATCACCCTCAGCGAAAGTGGTCTGCTCCTGTGGAACCGCCTGCAGGAGGAGTGCACGGAGAACGACCTGGTGGAGGCCCTTCTGGCTGAGTACCGGGTGGACCGGGCCACGGCGGAGGCTGATGTGCGGGACTTTCTGAACCAGATGGATCAGGTTGGCATTCTCTGCGGCCGCCCCGGGGAGGCGACCTTATGAGCAAAGGAACCAAACGGGTGAAATACCCCGACCCCAACCGAAAAAAGCGCCGCTGTCTGATCGCCATCGTGGTGGTGATCATCGTGGCCCTCACCGCCCTGCTGTGGCGGCTGTCGGCGGACGAGCGGGTGGTTACCTTCCCCTATTTTGTAGAGGGGGACAAGATTGAGATCACCACTCTGTTCCAGTACAGCGGACCCAACCCGGACTGCGGGGAGGAGATGGGGGAGGACATCGCTTCTCTCTCTGTCACCAACCGCTCCGGCAAGCATGTAACCCAGGAGACCCTGACCCTGAAGCTGGCCACCGGCGAAAAGCTGGTCTTTGAAATCCAGGACCTGCCCGCAAACGAGACCGCCTGGGTTTTCGCCAGCGACAACGCCAGCTGCACCCAGGACGCGGAGGTCACCTCCCTGCGCAGCACAGCGCGGATGGTGAGCGAGGACCAGCTCATGAGCGACAAGATCGCGGTGCATGTGGAGGAAACTGCGGTGACTCTGACGAACCTGACCGCGGAGGACCTTCCCGGCCTCACCGTATACTGCCACACCCGGTTTGATGATGCCTTTTTCGGTGGCTCGGTGTACAGCTACCCCGTGGACAACCTTCCTGCGGGGGAGAGCGTGACCATTCAGGCGGAGGACTGTTACCTGGGCGAGGCCGTGGTGGTCCGCATTGCCCAGGCCTCGTGAGCCTGACATATTTATAATAATGTAAAAAACAGCCGGGCTCCGGCCCGGCTGACGAGAAATAGTGAGAGGAGAAGCGTTTATGAAAGAATACGTGAAACCCGAGCTCTATTGCGAGAGTTTTGAGTTGTCCCAGCATATTGCAGGATGCAATTTGTCCCTTGAACTTATGGATGCCACTGTTTGTGATGCCAGCGGAACCATTAACGGTGTATATCTTGATGGTAAGGACGAGGCGAAAGGCTGGTTTTTGAACATAGAGATTTGCAGTGTTACCGTTGAAGCATACTGCTACACCAACGGTTCGGCAAGCCACGTCACCATCAACTCCTGAACGTGCCCCGAACCAATTTCACCCTGGCCGGGTGTACCGTCGGCCTGGACACCCCGCACTCCATCCAAGTCACGGACAACTTTCGCCCCTTCCTGGGCGAAACCGGCGCCTGCTACTTTGACGTGACGGTGCAGGAGGTGGATCGGCTGCCAGCCTTCTCCACCCCTCCGGTGTTCACCAACTACGCCTTTTCTGTGTTCCCTGACGAAGACGGCTTTCTCCGCCGGTACCATGACCACAAGGAGAACGACCGGCCCTACGCCATCGGGCGGCTGGAAAATGACCGGGAGACGGTAAAGTACCTGGCCCAGGACCAGCCCTTCTTTTCCGAAAGCCAGAACTGCGTGTCCCACATTGCCCTGGAGGAGATCCTGCTCCGGTTTGACCGGCTGATCCTCCACGCCGCGCTGGTGGAGACCCAGTGGGGCGGCCTGCTCTTCTCCGGTCCTCCGGGGATCGGCAAGTCCACCCAGGCGGTCCTGTGGGAGCGGGAGGAGGGCGCCGTGCAGCTCAACGGCGACCGGCCCATTCTCAGCCGGGACTCTGGCGGCTGGACCGCCTGGGGTTCCCCCTACGCCGGCTCCTCCCGGTGCTTTGTGAACCGGGGCGCCCCCGTCCGGGCGGTGGTCATGCTGGAGCAGGGCCCGTCCTGCCGACTCACCCCCCTGTCCCCGGCGGCGGCCTTTCAGCGGCTCTATGCCCAGACCACGGTGAACACCTGGAACCCGGCTTATGTCAGCCGGGTGTGTACCCAGCTCACCCAGCTGGCGGAGGAGATCCCGATCTATCATCTCGTCTGCACGCCGGACCGCCGGGCGGTTGCCTGCCTGCGGGACCGGCTGCGGCAAGGAGGCGGATAAATGGACCCGAAAGAGGTGCGCTACGAAGCGCCGCTGACCCAGTTCCTGTTTCAGAAAGCCACCCAGGGGCGGATTCCCCTCAGCGGTACCTTTGAGCTGACCCCCCTGTGCAATTTTTCATGCCCCATGTGTTACGTCCGGCAGACTGTTCAGCAGGTGGCGGACCACCCCCGCCCCATGCTGACCCTGGACCAGTGGCTGAAGCTGGCGGAGGAGGCCAAAGAGGCCGGGATGCTCTATCTTCTGCTCACCGGGGGAGAACCCTTCCTGTGGCCGGACTTCTGGCCCCTCTATGACCGGCTCATTGAAATGGGTTTTCTGATCTCCATCAACTCCAACGGCTCCGCCATCGACGAGGCCGCCATCGAACGGCTCCGCTGCCGTCCTCCCACCCGCGTCAACATCACCCTCTACGGGGCGGGGGAGGAGACCTACCGGAACCAGTGCGGCGTCAGCGGTATGTTCGCCCGGGTGGACCGGGCCATCGCTGGCCTGAAGGAGGCGGGGATTTTGGTGAAGCTCAACTGCTCCCTCACCCCATACAACGCCAGGGACCTGGAGGACATGAACCGCTACGCGGAGGACAGAGGCCTGATCCTGGAGGTCAACACCTACATGTTCCCCCCCCTCCGCCGGGACCCCGGCCAGGTGGGCCAAAATGACCGGTTCACGCCCCACGAGGCAGCATGGTACCATCTGAAGCGGTACCGGGTGCAGTACGGGGAGGAGCGGTACCGGAAGTTTCTGACGGACGTGGCCTCCGGACTGGCGCCGCCCCCGGGGCTGGACGAAACCTGCACGGACCCCCAGGACGGCAGAATCCTCTGCCGGGCGGGGAAGGCGGCCTTCTGGGT
>JAEDJB010000224.1 GCA_016296565.1 Oscillospiraceae bacterium | reverse complement strand
CCATCTGGGAGAACATCCAGAAGGAGCTGGACCGGCGCTTTAAGGAGACCGGCCACGAGAACGTCTACCTGCCCATGCTGATCCCCGAGTCCCTCCTCCAGAAGGAGAAGGACCACGTGGAGGGCTTCGCCCCCGAGTGCGCCTGGGTCACCTACGGCGGCAGCGATCCCCTGGAGGAGCGGTACTGCATCCGCCCCACCTCCGAGACCCTGTTCTGCGAGCACTATAAAAACATCATCCAGTCCCACCGGGACCTGCCCAAGCTCTACAACCAGTGGTGCTCCGTGCTCCGCTGGGAAAAGACCTCCCGCCCCTTCCTCCGCCACCGGGAGTTCCTGTGGCAGGAGGGCCACACCATGCACGCCACCGCCGAGGAGGCCCGGGAAGAGACCCAGCGGATGCTGAACATCTATGCGGACTTCCTGGAAAACACCCTGGCCATGCCCGTGGTGAAGGGCCAGAAGACCGACAAGGAGAAGTTCAACGGCGCCGAGGAGACCTACACCGTGGAGTGTATGATGCACGACCACAAGGCCCTCCAGTCCGGCACCAGCCACTACTTCGGCGACGGCTTCGCCAAGGCCTTTGACATCACCTTCACCGGCAAGGACAACACCCTGCACTATCCCCACCAGACCTCCTGGGGCGTGTCCACCCGGATGATCGGCGGCATCATCATGACCCACGGCGACAACAGCGGCCTGGTGCTGCCCCCCCGCATCGCCCCCATCCAGGCCATGGTGATCCCCGTGGCCCAGCACAAGGAGGGCGTTCTGGACGCCGCCACTGCCCTGCTGGAGCGGCTGCAGAAGGCCGGCATCCGGGCCAAGATGGACGCCTCCGAGCAGTCCATGGGCTGGAAGGCCGCCGAGTACGAGATGAAGGGCATCCCCCTGCGGGTGGAGATCGGTCCCAAGGACATGGAGAAGAACCAGTGCGTTCTGGTCCGCCGGGACAGCGGCGAGAAGGTTTTCGTCAGCCTGGACGACCTGGAGACCGTGGTGCCCGCCACCCTGGACGCCATCCACGACGGCCTGTATCAGCGGGCCAAGAAGAACCTGGAGGACCACATCTTCGAGGCCCACTCCCTGGAGGAGGCCAAGCAGCTCCAGGCCGAGCACGGCGGCTTCATCAAGACCATGTGGTGCGGCGAGCTGGACTGCGAGCTGAAGATGAAGGAGGAGGCCGGCATGACCTCCCGCTGCATCCCCTTCGCCCAGGAGCACCTGGGCGACACCTGCCCCATCTGCGGGCGGGCCGCAAAAAAGATGATCTACTGGGGCGTGGCTTACTAATCTTTTAAGCCCCCCGGGATCAGATAGAGAGAGAAACAGAGTAAGCCGCTGCGGTTTCCCCGCAGCGGCTTCTGTTATACCATGATTGACGCAAGGGAATAATTCGAGTATAATAAAGGCAGAATAAATACCGGAAGGGGTGCCTGACATGGTAATCAAATCAGCGACCGCCCTGCGCAACGACTATGACAGCGTGGTCACCTTGGCAAAAAGCAAGCAGGAACCTGTGTTTGTGACCAGAAACGGGGAGGGCGAAATGGTGTTTTTGCCCATCGAGCTGTGGGAAAAGCGGGAAGCAGAATTAAACCTTCTGGATAAGCTGCTCAAGCGCGAACAGAGCCGCATCGCCGGCGCGAAGACCTTCTCCACCGAAGAAATGGCAGAACTGGCGGAGGCGGAATTGCGTGAAGGTTGAATGGTTGTACGAAGCTCAGATGGAGTTCAGGGAGCTGCTGAACTACTATAAAAACAAAGTGGGCACGGACAGCGCCCGGAAGTTCTCTCACAAGATCCTGGATTCAATCCGTCAGCTGGAGCAATTCCCCGAGATGGGGGTGCTGAAAAAGGAACGTCTGTTGGGTCAGTATGGATTTCGCGCGCTCTTTCTAGGGCAGTATGTCTGCATTTACCGCATCGACGGAAATACGGTCTATATCTACCATCTGGCAGATGCCAGAACAAATTATATGTACCACATTTTTGGCATCGAGCCATGAAAACCCCGCCCTCACACGGCCGAGAAAGCCGTGTGAGGGCGGGGTTACATTCTGCTCAGAT
>JAEDJB010000062.1 GCA_016296565.1 Oscillospiraceae bacterium | reverse complement strand
TTGCACACTAGAACCTGAATCTAGCGAGTCTGCCAATTCCACCACTCGCGCATGTCCTGCACCGAGCGGTCTTGCTCAGTGCAAGAAATATACTACCACGAGGGGTTGAGAATGTCAAGCCATTTTTCGCGGTTTTTTGAAAAAACTTGTCTTATTTGGTGCCGAAGATCCGGTCGCCGGCGTCTCCCAGGCCGGGGACGATGTAGCAGTGGTCGTTGAGCTTTTCGTCTACGGCTGCCACATAGATCTCCACGTCGGGGTGGTCCTCCTGCACCCGGCGGATGCCCTCGGGGGCGGCAATGATATTCATAAGCTTAATGTGCTTGACCCCGTACTCCTTGACAAAGTCGATGGCGGCGGAGGCGGAGCCGCCGGTGGCCAGCATGGGGTCCAGGATGATGACGTCCCGCTCGGCAATGTCCGTGGGCATCTTGCAGTAGTATTTCACGGGCTTTAAGGTTTCCGGGTCCCGGAACAGACCGATGTGGCCCACCTTGGCGGAGGGGATCAGGGTGAGGATGCCCTCCACCATGCCCAGACCCGCCCGGAGAATGGGGACGATGGCCAGCTTCTTGCCAGCGATCTGCTTGGTCACGGCTTTTGCCACAGGGGTCTGAATTTCCACCTCTTCCAGGGGCAGGTCCCGGGTGGCCTCATAGCACATGAGGGTAGCCACTTCGCTGACGATCTCCCGGAAATCCTTCACGCCGGTGTTCTCATCCCGGAGGATGGAGAGCTTGTGCTGCAGCAGGGGGTGATCCAATACATGTACCATTTCCATATCCATCGTGATAGTCTCCCTTCTGTGTTTTCAGGTTTCTCTCTTGGCGGCTTGTTCCCGCTCCAGCCGCTCCCGCTCCGCCTGGGACAGGCGGTGGTAGACGGGGACCAGCTGATTGGGGGTGAGAAGCTGGCCGGCCCGGGCTTGTTCCAGTGCCAGCCGGGCCACACCCCAGGCGCTCTGGGTGCGCAGGTTGGGGGGCGCCAGCCGGGCGGGAATGCCGGCGGCGGTGAGAGCGTTGAAGCAAAGCTGCGCCCCGTCCCCCACCACAAGCTGGGTGGTTTGGGTGCCCTTCAGCTCCTCCACCAGGTCCTCTACGGCGATGGCCCGGTCGGGGGTCAGCCGGTGGGGCCGCTTGCCGTCCACCCGGAAACGGGCGTTGTAGACCTGCTTCCGCCGGGCGTCCATAGCGGCGCAGACCTCTCCTTCAAAGCCCGCCAGGCTCCAGGCCATGGACTCCAGGGTGGAGCACCCGGCGCAGGGCTTTTCGGCAGCCCAGGCCAGGCCCTTGGCGGCGGCCACGCCGATGCGCAGCCCCGTGAAGGAGCCGGGGCCTGCCGCCACCGCCACCAGGTCTACCTGGTCCATGGTGAGGCCGCAGCTTTTCAGCAGCTGCTGGGCCATGGGCAGCAGGGTCTGGCTGTGGGTCAGGCCGCTGTTCTGAAAGGTCTGGGCAATGAGGGCCTCGTCCTCGCACAGAGCCGCCGAGGCGGCCACGGCAGAGGACTCCAGGGCTAAAATTTTCATGGTTCCATCCCCTTTATCGAAATGATCCGTTCCTGCTCTCCCTGGCCCCGGCGGATATCCACATAGACGGTGCCGGGCTCCAGGGCCTCCTGGATGTTTTCGCTCCACTCCACGGCGCAGATCCCGCCCCGGCTGAGAAAGTCCTCCCAGCCGATGTCGAAGAGCTCCTCCGCCGAGTGCAGGCGGTACATATCGAAGTGGAACAGGGGAAGCCGTCCCCCCTCGTACTCATTGACGATGGTGAAGGTGGGGCTGGTCACCCGCTGGGTGATCCCAAGGCCCTGGGCCATGCCCCGGACAAAGGCGGTTTTGCCTGCGCCCAGGTCGCCGGAGAAGGCCACCACCGCGCCGGGGGCCAGCTTTTGAACCAGAGCCTGCCCCAGGGCTTCGGTTTCCTGGGGACTTTTTGAGTAGTGTTCCATGGGTGCATTCCTCTCTTCCCCGGGGCCGCTTCGGCCCCACGGGCATGTTGAAAGCATTTTACCACAAAACAGCGCGGGTTGCACCCCTTCCTGACAAAATTTATCGCCCTTTCTGGGGTATGATGGAAAAGAAATTTGGTTGGGAAGGGGAGAGGCCGGGTGCGGGACCCTCTGGGACGAAAAAAACGGGAGTGGTGGCTCTTCGGCCTCTGCCTGACGGCGGCTCTCTATGGCCTGGCCCTGATCTACTCGGCCACCCGGTACCAGGAGGAGCTGCACGGCCTGGTGGGCAAGCAGGCCGCAGCCTTGGGGTTGGGTATCGTTTTGTGCCTGATCCTCTCCTCTCTGGACCTGCGGGCTCTGCTGGACAAGCTCTGGTGGGCGCTGCTTCTGGGAAACGTGGTTCTGCTGCTTCTGTTGATCCCCCTGGGCAATGACGACGGCACCGGCAACAAAAGCTGGATCTCCCTGCCGGGAGGGAGCTTCAACTTCCAGCCGGCGGAGGTGGTGAAGGTCTCCTTTGTGCTCCTGCTGGCCCTTCAGCTGCGGCATCTGTCCCGGCGGGGGCTGAACCGGCCCTGGTCCATCCTCCAGCTGGGGGTTCATGTGCTGGCCCTGTGCGGCCTGCTCTACGGGGTTTCGGGGGACATCGGCATGGCGGCGGTGTACCTGGCCATTTACCTGGTGATGCTCTGGTCGGCGGGGGTCCACCCCCTGTGGCTGCTGGGAGAGGTGGCTGCCGGAGCCGCCGGGATCGTTCTGCTGTGGCCCCGGCTGCCGGAGTATGTGCGCCTGCGGTTTCTGGTGGTGCTGGACCACGACCTGGACCCCTGGGGCAAGGGCTTTCAGCAGGGGCGGAGCCTGCTGGCCATCGGCTCCGGCCAGGTCACCGGCCAGGGGTATCTCCAGGGGACCCAGACTCAGAGCCTGTCCCCCTCGGCCCTGCCCGCCCGGCACACGGATTTCATTTTCGCCGCCGCCGGGGAGGAGCTGGGACTGGTGGGCTGCCTGGTGATCCTCCTGCTGCTGGGGGCCATTGTGTTCCGGTGCATCCTTTTGGCCCGGCGGGCAGAGCCTCTGCTGGCCGGCACCGCCATGGGGGTGGCGGGGATGCTGGGGGCCCAGACGGGGATGAACGTGGCCATGTGCCTGTATGCCGCCCCGGTGGTGGGGGTGACCCTGCCCTTTTTCAGCTATGGCGGCTCCTCCCTTCTGGCTCTGTTCGGGGCGGTAGGGATGCTCATGTCCCTGGCCCGGGACCCATTGGCAGGAAACGGAAATGGGCCGTGGGTATAAGGCGGAACAGTTGGGGGAAACTAGCAATACTTTATCCAACGAGGAGGTATTTCCATGGTACAGCCGCGATTTGCCCGGCGCGGCGGGTTCCTGCTGGTGCTCGCCGCTCTGTTTTCCCTTCTGATTCTGCCCGCTTACGCCCTTTTTGATCACGACGATCTGGCCACAGGGGACAGCACCCTGCCCATTGCCGAAAACCTGAGCCTGACCACTTATAAAAATGTGGCGGTCAGCGGGACATTTTCCGCTGTGGACCCGGATGGGGACCCCCTGACCTTCCGGGTGACCAAGAACCCTGCCCGGGGTTCCGTCACCTTTGCGGAAGAGGGAAGCGCCCGGTTCACCTACACTCCCTATGAGAACAAGACCGGCAAGGATTCCTTCACCTATGTGGCTGAGGACGGCCAGGGGAACGTCTCCCAGCCGGCGGTGGTGAGCGTCAAGATCAGCAAGGCCAAGACTGAAGTGACCTATGCTGACCTGGAGGGCCACCCGGCACAGAAGGCCGCCATTGCCCTGGCGGAACAGGAGATTTTCGTGGGGGAGAAGCTGGGGGAAACCTGGTTCTTCCGCCCGGACGCCCAGGTGAGCCGGGAGGAATTCCTGGCCATGGCCATGGACCTGGTGGAGATGGACACCCTGCCTCAGGCACAGCTCACGGGCTTTGCTGACGACGACAGGATTTCCGCCTGGGCCAAGCCCTATGTGGCCTCGGCTCTGCGCTCCGGCATGGTCCAGGGCACCGGGGCGGCGGGAGAGCGGGCCTGCTTTGCGCCGGACCGGGGCATCACCGGAACGGAAGCTGCGGTGATGCTCAACCGGCTGCTGGGCATCTCTGACGTGGCGGACACCGGGGCCTTGTCCCAGGACGCCGCCCCCGCCTGGGCCTACCAGTCGGTGGTGAACCTGACGGCAGTGGGGATGCTGGACCAGACCGGGGACGGCCAGAACCTGAGCCAGCCCCTCACCCGGGCCCAGGCGGCGGAGCTGCTTCTGTCCGCCATGGAGGTGCTGGAATTCCGGGAGAGCACCTGGTAACGAAAAAACGGACGGCTGAGAAGCCGTCCGTTTTTGTGTGCTGCTGTCGGTGGCAGTATCATCCAAAAGCCAGCATGGCGTCGATGCACCGCTTGGCGCCCAGGCGGGTCTCCTCGTCCAGGGAGATCTCCTCGCCCCCCTGGCCCAGAAGGCAGCGGTAGACATCCATCAGGGTGGTCAGCCGCATGTTCTGGCAGATGCAGGCCTTGGACAGGGGGTAGAACGCCTTCTCGGGACATTCAAACTGCAGATGCTGGAGGATGCTGTTTTCTGTGCCGATGATGAAGGACTTGGCGTCGCTCTCCTTGGCGTGAGCCATGATGCCGGTGGTGCTGCCCACATAGTCGGCCAGGCTGGTGACCTCTGACCGGCACTCCGGGTGGACCAGCAGCTGAGCGCCGGGATGGGCGGCCCGGGCGGCGGCCACGTCCTGGGCAGACAGGCGGATGTGGACGGGGCAGCCCCCGTGGAAGAAGTGGAAGGTCTTCTCCGGCACCTGGTCGGCCACCCACTGGCCCAGGTTGCAGTCGGGGACGAAGAGAATGTCCTTCTGGGGCATGGCCCGGATGATCCGCAGGGCGGAGGAGGAGGTGACGCACACGTCACACTGGGTTTTCAGGGAAGCGGTGGTGTTGATGTAGGCCACCACGGCGCTGTCGGGGTACTGCTCCTTCAATGCCCCCAGGAAGTCCAGGTCCAGCTGCTCGGCCATGGGGCAGCCGGCGTCCGGGTGGGAGAGGATGACGGTCTTGTCCGGGGAGAGAATCTTCACAGTCTCCGCCATGAACCGCACCCCGCACATGAGGACGGTTTTCTGGGTGGCCTTGGCGGCCTGCTGGCTCAGGCCGAAGGAGTCGCCGGTGTAGTCGGCCACCTCCAGAATGTCCTGGGTCTGGTAGGCGTGGGCCAGGATACATACGTCCCGCTCCTTCTTCAGGCGCAGGATTTCTTTCTGTAGTGTCTCGGTGGTAAGCATATTGGTACCTCCCAATACTCACGGTATGATTTCCGTAGTATTATAGGAAATCATGGATATAATGTCAAGACACCTGTTAAATATATTTTTGCATATGTCTTGACTGCTGACAAATATATGTTATAATAGTCCGGATTTCAAGCGGAGAAACCAGCCCCTGGAGGCTGGCATGGAGGATACTATGGACACCGATATTCTGATTGTGGGCAGCGGGTGCTCCGGCCTGTATTGTGCCCTGCATCTGCCCCGGGAAAAACGGATCACCGTTATCACCAAGGCTGACCTGGAGAGCAGCGACTCCTACCTGGCCCAAGGGGGCATCTGCTGTCTCAAGGACCCGGAGGACTACGACGCATTTTTTGAGGACACCCTGAAAGCGGGCCACTATGAGAACGACCGGGAGAGCGTGGACATTATGATCCGCTCCTCCCAGGACGTGATCCAGGACCTGATCGGCCTGGGGGTGGAGTTCCAGCGGGAGGAGGACGGCAGCCTGGCCTTCACCCGGGAGGGGGCCCACTCGGACAAGCGCATCCTCTTCCATGAGGACATCACCGGCCAGGAGATCACCAGCAAGCTGCTGGCCCGGGCCAAGGAGCGGGAGAACATCACCCTGGTGGAGCGCACCACCCTGGTGGACATCCTGGTGCAGGACGGGGAATGCCGCGGCGGAGTCCTCCGCCTGGCAGACGGCAGCCTGGAGGCGGTGGAGGCAGAGTACACCGTCCTGGCTACCGGCGGCGTTGGGGGGCTGTACCGCTACTCCACCAACTTCCGCCACCTCACCGGCGACGGATTGGCCATTGCCCTGCGCCACGGGATTGACCTGCAGAACCCCGACTATGTGCAGATTCACCCCACCACCCTCTACAGCGAGAGCACCCAGGACCGGCGGTTCCTCATCTCCGAGTCCGTCCGGGGAGAGGGGGCCAAGCTCTATAACAAGGACATGGAGCGGTTCGTGGACGAGCTGCTTCCCCGGGACCGGGTGTCCCAGGCCATCTATGCCCAGATGGAGAAGGACGGCACCGACTTTGTCTGGGAGGATCTGCGGCCCATCCCCGAGCAGGAGCTGCGGGAGCACTTCCCCAACATTGTGGAGCACTGCCGGGAGATGGGGTACGACGTGACCAGGGAGTGTATCCCCGTGGTGCCCGCCCAGCACTACTTCATGGGCGGGGTGAAGGTGGACCACAACAGCCGCACCTCCATGCCCCGGCTTTACGCCGTGGGAGAGACTGCCTGCAACGGGGTCCACGGGAAGAACCGCCTGGCCAGCAACTCCCTGCTGGAGAGCCTGGTGTTTGCCAAGCGGGCCGCGGGAGAGATGGCTGCCCACCCCGCCAGCCGGCTGAGCCGGGAAGAGCTGGAGCAGCTGGCCGACCTGTCCCTCTACCAGGACCAGGAGGCCTATGAGGAAGTTTGCCGCCGGGCCGTGCAGAAGGCCATCGGCCAGACCAGGGCCCAGGCCATCTGAAAAAGGAGCGAAACCTATGTTTGACCAAGTTACCATGCGGCTGAATGTGGAGCCGCTGATTCTAAGCGCCCTCCGGGAGGATATCACCAGCGAGGACGTGTCCACCAACAGCGTCATGCCGGAACCCCGTTTGGGGGAGGTGGATCTGATCTGCAAGCAGGACGGAGTCCTGTGCGGGATGCAGGTCTTTGCCCGGGTGTTTACTCTCCTGGACGAGAGCACCCAGGTTACCGCCTTTGCCCGGGACGGGGAGGAGATCAAAGCCGGCCAGCGCATCGCCGTGATCCGGGGGGATATCCGGGTGCTTCTGTCCGGGGAGCGGACGGCGCTCAATTACTTACAGCGGATGAGCGGCGTTGCCACTTACACCCGGTCGGTTTCCTCCCTGCTGGCGGGGACCAAGACCAAGCTGCTGGACACCCGAAAGACCACCCCCAACAACCGGATTTTTGAAAAGTACGCCGTGCGCACCGGCGGAGGGAACAACCACCGGTACAACCTCTCCGACGGGGTGATGCTGAAGGATAACCACATCGGTGCTGCCGGCGGGGTGGCTCAGGCGGTCCGTATGGCCCGGGACTACGCCCCCTTCGTTCGCAAGATCGAGGTGGAGACGGAGAACCTGGACATGGTCCGGGAGGCCCTGGAGGCCGGGGCGGACATCATCATGCTGGACAACATGAGCCACGAGGAGATGGCCCAGGCCATGGCCCTCATTGACGGCCGGGCGGAGGTGGAGGTTTCCGGCAACGTGACCCGGGAAAATATTGCCCGGCTCACGGACCTGGGGGTGGACTACATCTCCAGCGGTGCGCTGACCCATTCCGCGCCCATTCTGGACCTGTCCCTGAAAAATCTGCACCCGGTGGAGTGAGCCGGGAATCAAACGGCGAAAAAGGAGGACCTATGAACGGAGAAGTCAGGCGGAAGGAAATCGTAAAGCGCCTTGCCCAGGCGGACACGCCCGTTTCGGCCACAGTCCTGGCGGCGGAGTTCGGGGTCAGCCGGCAGATCATCGTCCAGGACATCGCCCTGCTGCGGGCCAAGGGGACGGAGATTGTCTCCCTGTCCCGGGGGTACCGGCTGGAGAAAAAGCCCCCTTTTGGCCGCCCCTGCCAGCGGGTGTATAAGGTGGCCCACTCCGACGAGGATGTGGCGCGGGAGCTGAACCTGATCGTGGACGCCGGGGGCCTGGTGGAGGACGTGTTCGTCTCCCACCGGATCTACGGCACCATCCGGGCCCCCATGGGCATCCAGTCCCGGGTGGACGTGGAGAAGTTCATGGCGGACCTGGCCGCCGGCAAGTCCAGCCTGCTGAAAAACGTCACCTCTGGCTATCACTACCACACTGTCCGGGCGGACAGCGAGGAAATTCTGGACCTGATCGGCCAGCGCCTGAAGGAACAGGGCTTTCTGGCCCCTCTCCAGGGCTACGAGCCCGTGGACTGCGCCGGCTGCGGGTGAGAGAAAACAGATTGGATCACAATGAAAGCCTCCCTTTGACAAGGGAGGCTTTTTGCGTTAGAACAGGTTGATAAAAATGTTGGTCAGAATATTGGGGATCGTTTCAAAGAGGAACCGGTAGACCGCGTACAGCAGTTCTGTGCCCAGGGGCACGCAAAGTATCGCGGCCAGGATCAGCAAAACGCTCCGAATCGTCCACCGCCTGGAGATCTCCTGGAGAGGCTTACCGTCCTGATCCATGGGGAGGGGGAGGGAAGCTCTGGCCGCATCCAGGACCCGGCGGCAGTCCTCGCAGGCCGCCAGGTGTTCCTCTACCAGCTCTCTGGTGTCCTGGCTGACCACGTCATCCGCGTAGAGGGGCAGAATATCCCGGATGATGTTGCAGTTAATTTCCTTCATGCTCGACCTCCTTCATGTACTGAACGATTTTCTCCTTGGCCCGATAAAAGGTCACCCGGGCCCAGCTGTCGCTTTTGCCGAAGAGAGCGCCGATCCTGGCAAAGGGTAGCTCCCCGAAGACCCGCAGGGTAAAGACCTCCTTGTAGGGCTCGGCCATGGTGTGGAGGAACTGGTGGATGCGGAAGGCGTCCTCCTGGTCCATGAGGGCTTCCACAAAGACCACCCCCGCTGGGGGTCTCTTCCAGCAGATCCGGGTCCACCTGGCGGCGGCGCTTGCGGCAGTAGGAGAAGTAGGTGTTCCTGGCGATGGTGAAGAGCCAGGCCCGGATGTCCCGGGAGCCGTCAAAGCGGCCGATGGCCCTCAGTGCCTTGTAAAAGGTCTCCTGGGTTACCTCCTCGGCTGTGTGCGTGTCCGATGACAGGCCGCAGACGAAGCGGTAGACGTCCTGGAAGTACTCCCGGTAAATGGCGTCAAAATCCATGGACCTCCCTCCTCTCTTCATAAAGATAACGCAGAACCTCCCGATTCGTTACAAAAAGCACCGGATTTTTTCTGTGGGTTTTGCGGGGTGATTTGTGAAGCGCATCTTCGACTGACTCGCTTAGCCCTCCACACTGGACAGACAAAAAGGCCGCCGGACGCGTAAGCGTCCGGCGGCCTTTTTCGTTAATCAGATTACTTCATCAGCAGATACATAACTGCCTTCTGAGCGTGAAGCCGGTTTTCGGCTTCGTCGAAGATTTCGTCGGCGTGGGCCTCGAAAACCTCGGCGGTGATCTCCTCTCCCCGGTGGGCGGGCAGGCAGTGCTGGACCATGGCCCCCTCGTGGGCAACGGCCATCACCGCGTCGTTGATCTGGTAGCCCTCAAAGACCTTCTTCCGCTCGTTGAACTCGCCCTCCTGGCCCATAGAGGCCCACACGTCGGTGTACAGGGCGTCGGCGTCCTTGGCGGCGTCCAGAATGTCGGGGGTGCACTGGAACATGCCGGGGTAGCCCTCGGCAAACTTCAGCACCTCCGGGTCGGGCTTGTAGGTCTCGGGGCAGGCGATGGACACCTTCATGCCTACCTTCAGGCAGCCAACGATGAGGGAGTTTGCCATGTTGTTGCCGTCGCCGATGTAGCACAGCTTCAAGCCCTCCAGTTTGCCCTTGTGCTCCCGGATGGTCATGAGGTCCGCCAGCACCTGGCAGGGGTGGCAGAAGTCGGTGAGGCCGTTGATCACCGGGATGGTGGCGTACTGGGCCAGGGTCTCCACTTCCTCCTGGGCGAAGGTGCGGATCATGATGCCGTCGCAGAACCGGGAGAGGACCCGGGCGGTGTCCTGGACGGGCTCGTTCCGGCCGATCTGGCTGTCCTTGTCGGACAGGTAGATGGCGTTGCCCCCCAGCTGGTAGATGCCGGTCTCGAAGGAGACCCGGGTGCGGGTGGAGCTCTTTTCAAAGATCATGGCCAGGGTCTTTCCGGCCAGGAAGGGGTGCTGGATGCCTGCCTTCCGCATGGCTTTCAGCTGGTCGGCGGTGTCCAGAATCTCCAGGATCTCTTCGCTGCTTAAATCCAGCAGCTTCAGCAGGTCTTTTTTCATGGGGGGTTGCCTCCTTATTCTCTGTCTGTCAGGCCAGGGTCTGCTTCAGGATGGCCAGACCCTTGTCCATTTCTTCCTTGGTGATGGTGAGGGGGGGCAGCAGGCGCAGCCGGGGTCCGGCGGTGAGGACCAGCAGGCCCTGTTCTGCCAGGAGAGAAGCCAGCTCCTTGTTGGTACGCTCGCCTTTCACGTCCACGCCCAGCATGAGGCCCATGCCAACCACATCCCCGAGACAGGGGCTGTTCAGGGCCAGAATGCCCTCCCGCAGGTACTGGCCCTTGGCCTTTACTTCCTCCATCATCTGGTCATCCAGAATGTCCAGGATGGTGCAGGCAGCCGCCGCCGCGATGGGGTTTGCCCCGAAGGTGGAGCCGTGGGTGCCAGCGGTGAGGACCTTGGCGCACTTTTCGTTTGCCAGGATGCCGCCCATGGGTAGCCCCCCGGCGATACCCTTGGCAAAGGTGGACACGTCGGGCTGGATGCCATACTGCTGGAAGGCGAAGAGGGAGCCGGTGCGGCCCACGCCCGTCTGCACCTCGT
>JAEDJB010000223.1 GCA_016296565.1 Oscillospiraceae bacterium | reverse complement strand
CGCTGGAACCAATCCGTCTTGTGCCCGGCCAGCCTGCCATAGTTGTAGATGTTGGAGTCACGGACCTGGAAGGTGTCGTCCTCTTCGCGATAGGCCTGAATCAGCAGATAATGGCCGGAAGAGGTGAACGTACCCGGCTCCTGGCGGCTGATGACCATCTGGCCGTTTTTCAGGGCGCTGATGACCTCCTCCATATCATAGCTCACCTTGTCCAGGTGGAAGCCCATCTGCTCCGGCCCCTGGACAAACAGATTGCCGTCGGTGCCGTGGGTTTCTCTGTCGAAGAATTGATCTTCAAACCGGGGAGCCATCATGGCCGGGGTTTGCAGGGAGTCGGTCATGTAGGTGGCCAGCATGGCAAAGGCGGTGATGCCGCAGCCGTTTTTGCCGATCTCCCGGTCGCCATAGGGGAAATAGAAGTAGTCCTGCTGAAGGTACACGATCGCCTCGGGGAAGCGCTGGTGGGCAATGTCGGGATATAGGGTGTCCTCCAGGCTGACTGCGGGAAGGGTGGTATCCACCCAAAGCTGCGCGGCGCTGTAGTCCGGAGAAAGGGGCACTGCTTGCAGCCAGGTTTTCCATTGCTCCTGCAGGAAGCGCAGCTGTTCGCTCTGGGAAACATCGCCCAGGGCATAGGTTTCTTCGGTGAAGTACATGTAGGCGGTGTTGTAGTCCCGGGCGGCCCGGAGGAAGGCTTCCGCGTCGATGCCCAGACTGCGGGCCAGGCCCTGCAAGCCGTCGAAGCCTGCGCCCTGGGCCAGGGAATCCAGGGTGGCGTCCATGCCGTCCAGATATGCCTGGTGCATCGAATTGGGGATGTAGTGATCCTTGTTCGCATACAGGAAATCATTCACCGGCAGCTCCGGGGCGATGAATTTTTCGTGGAGGTTATCCGTTTCGTCGGGCTTGTAGGCCTCTTCGGTGATGATCTGGGGCTGGGAAGCGGCATGAAGAACCGCCTGCTGGGCCTGCCAGCTCAGAATGGCCCGCTGCAGGAAATACTGCTGCCAGGTCTGGGCCCTCTCCCCCAGAGGGCAGCGCTGGCCGTCCAGGGGCAGGCTGAAATCCGGCGCGATCTCTCCGCCCGTGCTGCGGAAGGTGCTGACCTGGGACAGATAGAGAATCTGGAGCTCCCTGTTAGTCAATGTTTTCTCTCCGGCGGCGGCCACGACCCGGTCCGCCGAGGCCTGGTCAGCGCTGATGGTGTAGGAAGCTTTGCACGCTGCCTCGGTTTTTTCACCGGTGGCTGTGATGGGGGGTTCGGTGGCGGCGGTGATGGGTTCGGCGGCGTCCGTCGCAGCGGCAGCCGGCGCAGCAGCGAGGCTGGCATCCTCCGCGCCGGGCGTCAGACGAAACAGAAGCAGTGCTCCCGCTGCCAAGGCCCCGATGACAAGCACCACGATCAGCCCGCCGATATACTTCCTGGATGGCTTGCTCGAAAAGTTGTTCTTACCCATCGTTTTACTCCTTTTGTGTGGATATTTTCCGGGGGAACGTCACGCCGCCCCCACATATTCTTCCAGACACAGCCCCGTGTCCTTCATGGCCATGGACACCTTGGTGCCCACATAGCGGTAGTGCCAATGCTCATAGGAAATGCCGGTGATGTCGCTTTTGTTTTCGGGATAGCGGAGGATGAAGCCGTATTCCCAGCAGTGCTCGTGGAGCCAGGTGGGGGTGACGGAGCAGACGATGTCCATGGCCAGGCCTGTTTCGTGCTCGCTGAAGCCGGGCAGGGCCACGGTTTCCAGGGCCTTTTGGTAGGCATCCTCATAGCTCAGGCCGTCCTCCTGGTATTCCTGGGTGCGTTCTTCCAGAATCCGGGTCTGCTCGTCTTTGGTGCGGTAGCCGCAGTTGAGCCAGCATTCAATGCCGGTGGCCCGGCAGTCGAGGATCATCCGGCGCAGGCTCTGTTCGGCCACCCTTGCCACCCGGGCCCATTCGCCGTAGCGAACCAGGTCGGGCTGGCGGTTTTCCGGCATGCCATAGCGGTAGTTCACCAGCAGCACGTAGATGCCTGTGGGGGTGAAGAAGCAGGTCTCCCCGTCGATCACCGTGGGGGAGACAGCCATGGTGCCGT
>JAEDJB010000061.1 GCA_016296565.1 Oscillospiraceae bacterium | reverse complement strand
CGGTCCGCTTATATTTTTCCCTCCTTTGGCAAAGGCTAAAGTCAAAAGGAGGGGACCACTTTGGAATGGATCACCACGGCGCTCACCGCGCTGTTCTCGTACTTTTATATGTTCCTCATTGCCAAGCTCATGGGTCACCGGCAGATCTCCCAGCTGGACGCTTTCGACTACATTACCGGCATCACCGTGGGCTCCATCGCGGCGGAGCTGGCCACCGAGCTGGAAAACCCCATGAAGCCGGTGATCGCCATGGCGGTGTACGGCCTTCTGACCCTGCTCATGAACCGGATCACTTTGCGAAAGAACCGAAGCCGGAAGTTCATCGAGGGCACCCCTACCATCCTCTTTCACAACGGCAAGCTCTACCGGCAGAACCTGAAGAAAGCCAAGCTGGATTTAAGCGAGTTCATGGTCCTCTGCCGCCAGCAGGGGTATTTTGACCTGAGCCAGGTGTACAGCGTGGTCTTTGAGCACAACGGCTCCCTGTCCATCCTCCCCCGGGAGGCGGACCGGCCGGCCACCCCCAAGGACCTGGGCCAGAGCCCCCAGCAGTCCACCTTCTTTACCGAGGTCATCATGGACGGCCGGGTTTTAACGGAGAACCTCCACCGGCTGGGGAAGGAGGAAAAGTGGCTGCAAAAGCAGCTGGAGGACCAGGGCTACCACACCCCCCGGGAGATCTTCCTGGGCCTCTGCGACCAGAACGACACCCTGACCCTTTACCCGCCCTGCGAGGACTGAAAAAACGGGCGCGTCTGTGATCAGACGCGCCCGCTGTCTACGGCTACCACGGTGAGGACCTGATCCCGCACCGTGAATTTTACGTCCAGCGCCCCGAAGGCCATGCCGTACACCCGCTCCGGGTCCTCCTGGTAGGAGGGCCGGGGGTCCTGGGCCAGCACCCCGGTGAGGGCCTCCCGGTCCTGCTCCGGGACAAGGGCCAGCAGCTCCGGGGGAAAGACCACCTCCAGCCGGTAGCCCTGGTACCCGGCGGTAAAGCCCCCCAGAGCCTCCGGGTGGGCGTCCGTGTAGGGCAGGTAGGGCTTAATGTCGAAAATGGGGGTGCCGTCCAGCAGGTCCGCCCCGGACACATGGATCACCGGCCCCAAGTCCGGGTGGTGCTCCACCCCCTCCAGCTTCACGGAGGACAGGCCGATGGGGTTGGGCCGGAAGGGGGACCGGGTGGCAAAGACCCCCATGCGGGTGTTGCCCCCCAGCCGGGGCGGCCGGACGGTGGGAGACCAGGTCTCCCGCACCGCCTTGGAGAAGGACCAGATGAGCCACAGGTGGGAGAACCCCTCCAGCCCCCGCAGGGCGTCCGGGTTCCGGTACTCCGGCTCAAAGACGATGGCGGAGCGCAGCTCCGGCACCAGCCCGCTCTGCCGGGGAATGCCGAACTTGCTGGGAAAGGCGCTGTGCATGGTGGCAATGATTTTCATGGGAACGGGATCGGTCATGGAAACACCCTCCTGGAAAACATCCTGATTTTCTCCAGTATACCGGCTGGGAAAGACCGGCGCAAGAGCAAACTGCCCCCCGGCGGGATAAAAACCTTGTCCCGGAGGAAAATCATGATATAATATTGAGAAGTAATATAGACAGAGAGAAGGAGACCGAGTGAAATGAGCAAGATCATCACCGCTGCCCAGGCAGCAGCCCTTGTGAAAGACGGCTGCACCCTGACCACCACCGGCTTCAACGGCTTCGGCTGTCCGGAGGACCTGATCATGTCTCTGGCCGAGCATTTCGACCAGACTGGCCACCCCCGGGACCTGACCCTGGTCAAGTGCACCAGCCAGGGGGACGGCAAGGGCCGGGGTGTGAGCCACCTGGCCGCCCGGGAGGGGATGCTCCGGGAGCTGATCCTCTCTCACATGGGCTACGACCCGGGCCTGCGGAAGCTGGTCCAGGAGGAAAAGGTCACCTGCTACCTGCTCCCCCTGGGGAACCTGATGCAGCTGTTCCGGGCCATCGCCGGGGGCCTGCCCGGGGCGATCGCCACCACTGGCATCGGCACCTTCGCCGACCCCCGCCACGGGGGCGGCAAGGCCAACCAGCGCACCCGGGAGAGCCAGAAGAGCATCGTCTCCCTCATGGAAATGGGGGAGCAGAAGTTCCTGTTCTATCCCACCTTTCCCATTCATGTCTGCTTCATCCGGGCCACCCTGGGGGACGAAAACGGCAACCTGTCCCTGCGCAACGAGGCCATGAACGTGGAGCAGTTCGAGGTGGCCGCGGCAGTCCACAACTCCGGGGGCATCGTCATTGCCCAGGTGGACAAGGTGGTGAAGGCGGGCACCATCCCCGCCAAGGAGGTGGTGATCCACGGCTTCATGGTGGACTACCTGGTGGAGGGCCGCCCGGAATACAGCCGCCAGAGCTTTGAAACCGACGCCTTCCGCCCGGAGATTGCCGGGCTGGCGGTGACGCCCTCCGCGGGGTTCGACCATCTCCCCATGGGTCCCCGGAAGATCTGCTGCCGCCGGGCCGCCATGGAACTGCGGCCCAACACCCTCATTAACCTGGGCATCGGCATGCCCGGGGGCATCGGGTCCGTGGCGGACGAGGAGGGGATCTCCCACCTGTTCACCCTGTCCATGGAGTGCGGCCCTCTGGGGGGCATCCCCCTGGGTGGCATTGACTTCGGCGCGGCGGTGAACCCGGAGGCCATGTACCGGATGGCGGATATTCTCCAGCTCTACGACGGGGGCGCGCTGGACATGGCGGTGCTGGGCTTTGCGGAGGTGGACCGGTTCGGCAACGTGAACGCCCACAACTTCCAGGGCCGCGTGGTGGGGCCCGGCGGCTTCATTGACATCACCCAGAACGCGAAAAAGCTGTGCTTTATCGGCACCTTCACCGCCGGCAAGCAGGAGGTGGGGCTGAAGGACAACGGCCTGGTGATCCACACCCAGGGACCCCAGAAGAAGTTCCTGAAGCAGGTGGGGGACATCACCTTCTCCGGCCAGGAGGCCGCGCGGAAGGGCCAGGACGTGCTGTACATCACCGAGCGGGCTGTGTTCAGCCTGGAGCCCATGGGCATGACCCTTCTGGAGATTGCCCACGGGGTGGACCTGCAGCGGGACATCCTGGACCAGATGGACTTCCAGCCGGTAATTCCCGAGCATGTGCGGTACATGGACCCCCGGCTCTTCCGGGACGCCCCCATGGGGCTGACCTCCGAGGAGATGAGCAACCCCACCGGGGAATATGAGTTCTGGCGGGACCTGCGCCCTGGCTCTGCCGGGAGCAACCGTCCCGAGCCGGAGGAAGAATAAGGAGGGCCGGTTATGCTGCAGGATATCGCACCCAAACAGTACCATGTGGAATATACCCCCGTCCCGCCGGCGGAGGACACCCTGTGCTTTGTCTTTCGCGGCCAGGAAATCCTGGAGCGGCTGGGGGAGGAAGGGATGCTGGTGCTGCCCACCTGGAGGGAGCTGAAGGAAAAGGCCCGTCGGTCTGCGTATCTGTTCCGTATTGACTGGCAGGTCTACTGCCTGGCGGAGCTGGCGGAGGGAGATGAGCCTCCCGGCTACAGCTGGTGGAAGCTCCGGGGCAGCCGGGACAAGAAGGCCCTGGACCTGCACTTTGCCGAGACCACGGCCTATCACCTGTACGTCTGGTACCGGGACAACCAGTTCTGCGGCCGCTGCGGCGGCAGGACCCGGCCGGATGAAAAGGAGCGGATGCTCCGCTGTCCCGTCTGCGGCAACCTGATCTATCCCAAGATTGCCCCGGCCATCCTGGTGGCCGTGACCCACGGGGACAAGATCCTTATGACCCGCTACCAGGGCCGGGCCTACAAGGGCTATGCCCTCATCGCCGGGTTTACGGAGATCGGGGAGACGGCGGAGGACACCATCCGCCGGGAGGTGATGGAGGAGGTAGGCCTGGAGGTCACAGACATCCGCTACTACGCCAGCCAGCCCTGGGGGATGGACTCCAATCTGCTGCTGGGCTTCTTTGCCCGGCTGAAGGGCAGCCCGGAGATCCACATGGACCGGCAGGAGCTCTCCCAGGCGGGGTGGTACCGCCGGGAGGAGATCGACCTGGCCCCGGACAACTACAGTCTCACCAATGAGATGATCCAGGCCTTTTTAAAAGGGGACTGGACATAAAAATGCTTAGAATACAGAGAAAGAAGGCAAACACAATGGACCTGACCTATCAGCAGGCCCTGGATCTGCTCAAGGAGTACAACCAGGGCGAGTTTCACTTAAAGCACGCATACATCGTCTCCGACGTGATGGGCTGGTTTGCGGACCAGCTGGGCTACGGGGAGGAGAAGGACTTCTGGTCTGTGGTGGGCCTGCTCCACGATCTGGACTTTGAGCAGTACCCCGACCAGCACTGCATCAAGTCCCAGGAGATCATGCGGGAGCGGGGACTGGAGGAGCGGCTCATCCACGCCACCGCCAGCCACGGCTACGGCATCACCGTGGACATCCAGCCGGAGCACCAGATGGAGAAGGTGCTCTTCGCCACCGACGAGCTGACGGGTCTCATCGGCGCGGTGGCCGTGATGCGCCCCTCCAAGAGCGTGTCCGACCTGGAGGTGAAATCCGTCAAGAAGAAGTACAAGGATAAGAAGTTTGCCGCCGGATGCTCCCGGGAGGTGATCCAGCAGGGCGCTGATATGCTGGGTTGGACCCTGGAGGAGCTCATCGACCGGACCATCCAGGCCATGCGGGCCAGCGACCACGTGGACTGAAAGGAAAACGCCCCCGGAAAGCCATTGGCTTTCCGGGGGCGCCGTCATAAGCGGGAAGGGGCTCAGGCGGCGGTCATGGCCTGTTGGGGATAGATCACAATGGCGTCCTGGCCGTCCGCATCGGTGTAGATCACCAGGGTGTCGCCCACGGCGATGTCCTCGGCGGAGGCGGGGGTAAAGGTGCCGTTGTCCGCTTCGTCCACGGTGGTCCCATCCTGGACGGTGTAGGTTTCGGTCTCTTCAGAGAGCTGGAACTGGCTTAGGTCCAGGCTGGCGTAGCTGGTCAGTTCATTGCTGCCGGCGCTGTCGGGGTCTGCCGGCTCACAGAGGGTTAAGGTTAGGGTGCCGTCCCCGGCGATGGCGGTCACTTCCGCCACGGTAAAGCTGGCGGCGTCTGCCTCTTCCTGCTCCTCCTGGTCCGTGCCTTCTTCGCCGGCCGTCACCGTTTCGGTGTCCGAGACGCTGGAGCTTTCCCCGGCGTCCTCCTGGTCGGAGCTGCCGCAGGCAGCCATCACCCCCGCGCACAGGACCAGAACCAGGACCAGGCTGAGGATGCGGATCTTTTGTCTCATCATATAACCTCCTGTCAAAGAGAAAAAGTTGGGTGGTGGGCGGCCGTCTGGCTGCCCGATGCGGTTATTCTAACAGGGGGAGTTGAAAGGGATCTTAAAAAGGCCGTGAACGGAATGTAAATCTTGTGAGGGGGAGGAATTTACACTTTGGACATGCTTTTTTTAGCTGGGTTTAAAGCTGGTGGGGTACTCTGGACCCGTAACATGAATGCCTGCGCTTCATGTTTTCATATACGAATCTTTTTCATGTTTCTTCTTTTCTGACTTGATAGGTTTTAAGGGTTCTCTCGTCAGCGGCGCAGGCGCTGACCCGGTGCGGTTGCAAAACAGCGCCGAAAAACACCGCAGTCAATCCGACTGCGGTGTTTCTGTTTGCTAAAAAAAGACGAACCAATTACCAGATTCCCATCACATGCTGCATGATGAGGCTGACGGCGGTGATGCCCACCCAGCAGCAGGCTCCCATAATGAGGGGGGTGCCGCCGGTTTTCACCAGTTTGACAATGTCGGTGTTCAGGCCGATGGCCGCCATGGCCAGGACGATAAAGAATTTGCTCAGGGTCTTGATGGGGGAGAACACAGAAATGTCCGCGCCCATGGAGACCGCGATGGTGGTAATTAAGGAAGCGGCGATAAAATACAGGATAAAGAAGGGGAACACCTGGCGCAGGCTGACCTTCTGCCCGTTGTTTCCCTCCCCCGATCGGGTGCGCAGCAGAGCCAGCACCAGGACGATGGGGATAATAGCCAGGGTCCGGGTGAGCTTCACGGTGACGGCCTTGTCCAGGGTCTGGGAGCCTAAGTTCCACATGCTGTCCCAGGTGGAGGCGGCGGCGGTCACCGAGGAGGTGTCGTTCACGGCGGTGCCGGCGAAAATGCCGAAGGCCTCGCCGGAGGTGGTGTCAAAGCCGATGGCGCTGCCCAGGGCGGGGAAAATGATGGCAGCCAGCACATTAAAGAAGAAAATGACAGAGATGGCTTGGGCCACTTCCTCGTCGTCGGCGTCAATCACCGGCGCGGTGGCCGCCACGGCGGAGCCGCCGCAGATGGAGGAGCCCACACCCACCAGGGTGGAGATCTTGGAGGGGATGTGCAGGGCCTTGTGCAGGACAAAGGCGATCACCAGGGAGGTGGCGATGGTGCAGACGATGATGGGCAGGGACTGCTTGCCGGTCTGGAGCACCAGCCCCAGGTCCATGCCGAAGCCCAGGAGGATCACCGCCCACTGAAGGATCTTCTTGGAGGTGAACTTGATGCCCGGGGCCAGGCTGGTTTTGTCGTGGATGGGGATGGTGATGAGCATGCCGAACAGAATGGCGATTACAGGACCGCCGATGAGGGGGAAGCATTTTCCCAGGAACCAGGCAGGGATGGCGATGGCCAGGCACAGAGCCAGGCCCTTTCCATTTGACTTAAAAAAGTTAGCCATGATTGTTACCTTTCTTTCGCTGTATTTGGCTGCGCGGAATGGTTGAAGAGATAATCCGCTATATCCTAGCAGAAAATAGGGAAAAAGTCAACGGGGGTTTTCTCTGTGGACAGCTGTCCGCAGGAGAAAACGCGGGGGAAATCACTATGGGCTAATTGTACAAAGAATGGACACGATTTTCGTCTACTTTTTCCTCCTTGGCAGTATTTTGATATTATGAAGGTTTTCATGCAGGAACTTTGGACAGAACTTTCATTTACAAGAGGCGGTCTGAAATGCTAGGATTAGGTAGAACGAGAACATCCCCGCTGCAATGATTGTGTCTGCAGCGATTTTTTTGAATTTCCCAGCGAAATGGACCTCCCATTCGCCTTGCATCAAGGAGGAAGAATCATGGCAAGAAAGCAAAAGACAATGGACGGCAATACCGCAGCGGCCCATGTGGCCTATGCCTTTACGGAAGTTGCCGCAATCTATCCCATCACACCCTCATCTGTGATGGCAGAGCTGGCAGACAAGTGGTCCGCTGAGGGGCGGAAGAACATGTTCGGCCAGCCGGTAAAGGTATCGGTCATGCAGTCGGAGGGCGGCGCCGCCGGCGCAGTGCACGGCTCCCTGACGGCCGGCGCTCTGACCACCACCTTCACCGCTTCCCAGGGCCTTTTGCTGATGATCCCCAACATGTATAAGATCGCAGGCAGCCTGCTGCCGGGGGTCACCCATGTTTCTGCCCGTGCCCTGGCCACTCATGCCCTGTCCATCTTCGGCGATCACTCCGACGTGATGAGCTGCCGCTCCACCGGCTACGCCATGCTGTGCAGCTCCAACCCCCAGGAGGTCATGGACCTGGGCGCCGTGGCCCACCTGGCAGCCATCGGCGGCCGGGTGCCCTTCCTCCACTTCTTCGATGGCTTCCGCACCTCCCATGAGATCCGCAAGGTGGAGGTCTGGGACTATGACGACCTGAAGGACATGGTGGACATGGATGCCCTGGCAGCCTTCCGCGCCCGGGCCCTGAACCCGGAACACCCGGTTCTCCGCGGTTCTGCCCAGAACCCGGATATCTTCTTCCAGGTCAACGAGACCCGCAACCAGTATTACGATGCCCTCCCCGGCGTGGTGGAGGAGTACATGGGCAAGGTCAACCAGCGCCTGGGCACCAACTACCAGCTGTTCAACTACTACGGCGCGCCCGACGCCGAGACCGTCATGGTGGCCATGGGCTCTGTCTGCGACGCAGCAGAGGAAGTGGTGGACTACATGAACGCCCGGGGTGAAAAGGTGGGCCTGGTGAAGGTCCGTCTGTACCGCCCCTTCGCAACGGAGAAGTTCGTGGCTGCTATCCCCGCCACCGCCAAGAACATCGTGGTCATGGACCGCTGCAAGGACCCCTCCTCCATCGGCGAGCCTCTGTATCAGGACGTGGTCACTGCTCTGGCCGGCAGCCCTCTGGCTGGCGTCAGAGTGGTGGGCGGCCGGTATGGCCTGGGCTCCAAGGACACCACCCCCGGCGGCATTATGTCTGCCTTCCGAAACGGCCAGAGCGAGAACCCCGTCCGCAGCTTCACCATCAACATCGTGGACGACGTGACCAACCGCTCCCTGCCCATTCTGGAGGAGCCCGATGTGGCTGATGAGGGCACCATCGCCTGCAAGTTCTGGGGTCTGGGCGGCGACGGCACCGTGGGCGCCAACAAGAACTCCATCAAGATCATCGGCGACAACACCGATATGAAGGTCCAGGCCTACTTCCAGTACGACTCCAAGAAGTCCGGCGGCATCACCATCAGCCACCTGCGCTTCGGCAAGAACGAGATCAAGGCCTCCTACTACGTGACCAAGGCCGACTTTGTGGCCTGCCACCTGGCCTCTTACATTGAAATGTTCGACATCGTCCAGGACATCAAGCCCGGCGGCACCTTCCTGTTGAACTGTCCCTGGGACCTGGCGGAGCTGGAGGAGCACCTCCCCGCCGCCGCCAAGCGGTATCTGGCCCAGAACAACATCCGCATGTATACCTGCGACGCCACCCACAAGGCCATCGAGCTGGGCATGGGCAACCGGTCCAACACCATCCTCCAGGCCGCCTTCTTCAAGCTGGCCAAGGTCATCCCCGTGGATGAGGCCGTCCAGCACATGAAGGACGCCATCGTGAAGAGCTACGGCCACAAGGGCATGGACGTCATCATGATGAACTACAACGCCGTGGACGCCGGCGTGGAGAGCGTGAAGGAAATCCCCATCCCCGCCGGCTGGGCCGATATCCAGGACGACAACCGGGAACCCGACCTGAAGATCGACCGTCCCGACGTTGCCCAGTACGTGAAGGATGTTATGATCCCCGCCAACGCCATGCGGGGCGACTCCATCCCCGTCTCCAAGCTGATGTCCGGCGCTGACGGCACCCTGCCCCAGGGCACCGCTGCCTACGAGAAGCGGGGCATCGCCGTGAGCGTGCCCCAGTGGGACGAGGAGGCCTGCATCCAGTGCAACCTGTGCTCCTTTGTCTGCCCCCACTCCTGCATCCGTCCCATGGTGATGGACGCCAACGAAGTGGTGGAGGCCCCCAAGGGCACCCGGATGCACGATATGCGCGGCAAGGGCTGCGAAATTTACGCTTACACCATGACCGTCTCCGTCATGGACTGCACCGGCTGCGGCTCCTGCGTGTCTGTGTGCCCGGCCAAGACCAAGGCCCTCACCATGAAGCCTCTGGCCAGCCAGCTGGAGGAGCAGAAGGTCTTTGACTACGGCGTGGAGAAGGTCAGCCGCAAGCAGACTCCCTTCGCCAAGGAAACCGTCAAGGGCAGCCAGTTCGAGCAGCCCCTCTTCGAGTTCTCCGGCGCCTGCGCCGGCTGCGGCGAGACCCCCTACGTGAAGCTGGTCACCCAGCTCTTCGGCGACCGGATGTACATCGCCAACGCCACCGGCTGCACCTCCATCTGGGGCGGCAGCGCACCCTCCACCCCCTATACGGTGAACAAGGAAGGCCGTGGCCCCGCCTGGGAAAACTCCCTGTTTGAGGACGGCGCAGAGTTCGGCTACGGCATGAACCTGGCTGTGAACGCCCGTCAGGGCGCCGCCGCTGACCTGGCCCGGGAGATTGCCCAGGACGAGCAGACCCCCGCCGCTGTGGCCCTCTCCGCCAAGAAGTGGCTGAACCACCGGAAGGAGACCGAGGGCTCCCGCACCACCGGTCAGGCCCTTACCGCGGCTCTGGCCCAGGCCCTCGCCTCCGGCGCACCCAACGCAGACAAGCTCAAGGAACTTTACGATATGCAGGACATGTTCGGCCAGAAGTCCGTCTGGGCCTTCGGCGGCGACGGCTGGGCCTACGACATTGGCTACGGCGGCGTGGACCACGTGCTGGCCTCCGGTGAGAACGTGAACATCCTGGTTCTGGACACCGAGGTTTACTCCAACACCGGCGGCCAGGCCTCCAAGGCTACCCCCACCGGTTCCGTTGCCCAGTTTGCCGCGGCCGGCAAGTCGGTCCAGAAGAAGGACCTGGCAGCCATCGCCATGCAGTACGGCAACGTCTATGTGGCCCAGGTTGCCATGGGCGCTGACTATAACCAGACCCTCCAGGCCCTCATTGAGGCCGAGTCCTATCCCGGCACCTCCATCGTCATCGCCTATGCCCCCTGCATCAACCACGGCATCAAGATGGGCATGAAGAACACCATGCTGGAGATGAGCGCCGCCGTCCAGGCAGGCTACTGGCACCTGTTCCGCTATGATCCCCGCCGGGCAGAAAAGGGCAGAAACCCCTTCCAGCTGGACTCTCCCGAGCCCATCATGGACTACCGCCAGTTCCTGGAGGGCGAGGTCCGTTACTCCTCCCTCCAGCTGACCTTCCCCGAGCGGGCCAAGGAGCTCTTCGTCAAGGCGGAGAAGGAGGCCAAGGCCAAGTATCAGCGGCTGGTGGACTTGAGCCGCCACTGGGAAAAGACCAACGTTTAAATTCCACTTTATCCTATATCCTTCCTTATTGCAGGGAAAATCCGGCAGAGCGTTCCGCTCCGCCGGATTTTCCTGTTTCGGGAGGGAGCCCTGTTAGCTTGCGCAGAATCCCCGGGGACACCCCTGGAAAAGATTTCCGTTACCGGGGCTTCACCGCCAGGCAGAAGCAGACGTGGTCCAGGGCGTGGATGGGGTGCTCCGGCTCGGCCTGGTTGTGGGGGGAGAACAGCTGACCGTCAATCTCCGCCGGAGTCAGGTGCTC
>JAEDJB010000060.1 GCA_016296565.1 Oscillospiraceae bacterium | reverse complement strand
TCCTGTTCGGCATGAATCTGATGGGCTCCTATCTGGAAAAGTCCGCCGGCAGCAGTTTAAAAATGCTGCTGAGCAAGCTGACCTCCCGCAAGTTCCTGGGCTTTCTCACGGGCATGGGCGTCACCGCCGTGATCCAGAGCTCCTCGGCCACCACGGTGATGGTGGTGGGCTTTGTGAACTCCGGTCTGCTCTCCCTGCGCCAGGCTATCGGGGTGATCATGGGGGCCAACGTGGGCACCACCGTCACCGCTTGGATTCTGAGCCTCACGGGGCTGGAGAGCGGCAACTTCTTTGTCCGGCTGCTCAAGCCCAGCTCCTTTACCCCGGTCCTGGCCCTCATCGGCATTATCCTCACCATGGTGAGCAAGAAAGAGCGGAAAAAGGACATCGGCATGATCCTCCTGGGCTTTGCCGTTCTCATGTTCGGCATGGAAACCATGAGCGGCGCCGTGGCCGGTCTGAAGGAGATCCCCGAGTTCCAGAATCTGCTGCTGATGTTCACCAACCCCATCCTGGGCGTGCTGGCCGGTGCGGCCCTCACCGCCATCATCCAGAGTTCCTCCGCCTCCGTGGGCATCCTCCAGGCCCTGTCTGCCACCGGCCAGGTGACCTACGGCGCGGCCATCCCCATCATCATGGGCCAGAACATCGGCACCACCGTGACGGCCCTGCTCTCCTCCGTGGGCACCAACAAGAACGCCCGCCGGACGGCCATTGTCCACCTGCTCTTTAACGTGGTGGGCACCGTGGTGTGGCTGGTGATCTTCTATGGAATCAACGCCGTGGTTCAGTTTGCCTTCGTGGGCGCTCCCATCGACCAGCTGGGCATTGCCGTGGTGCATACCGCTTTCAATCTGCTCTGCACTGCCCTGCTCTTCCCCTTCTCCGGTCTGCTGGAGAAGCTGGCCTGCAAGATCATCCCCGACACCCAGGCCCCCGACCAGATCCAGATCCTGGACGAGCGCCTGCTGGCCACCCCCGCCGTCGCCCTGTCCCGGTGCACGGAGGTGGCGGAGACCATGGCCCGCATCGCCATGGACGCCATGAAAACCGCCTGCGCCTCGGTGAAGGGCTATGACCCCAAGGTAGCCCAGGCGGTGCGGGAGACGGAGGACGAGGTGGACCAGTATGAGGACATGCTGGGCACCTACCTGGTGAAGCTGGGAGGCTCCGACTTAAGCGGGGCGGACAGCCGCCAGGCGGTGAAGCTGCTCCACCTGATCGGGGACTTTGAGCGGATCTCCGACCACGCGGTAAACGTGCTGGAGTCCGCCGAGGAGATGCAGAACAAGGGATTGGAGTTCTCGGAGCACGCCAAAAAGGAGCTGTCGGTGCTCACCGCCGCCGTGGGCGAGGTGATGGACCTGGCCCTGGAGGCCTTCCTGAACAACGACCCCGTCCGGGCCGCCCAGGTGGAGCCTTTGGAAGAGGTGGTGGACACCCTCAAGGAGCAGCTGCGCACCCGTCACATTCTCCGGCTGCAGAAGGGGGAGTGCACCATCGAGCTGGGCTTTGTCTGGTCCGATCTGCTCACCAACCTGGAGCGGGTGGCCGACCACTGCTCCAACATCGCCGGGTGCGTCATTGAGATGTCCCACGACAGCCTGGACGTCCACGGCTACCTGGACAACGTCAAGGGCGGCAGCCTCAGCTTCCGGGAAGCCTACGAGGCCTACGCCAGAAAATACGCTCTGCTGTAAGAGCAGCAAACGGCCGTTCCGAGTGAATCGGAACGGCCGCTTTTTGTTGTCTTACAGAGGGTTTCCGGCGGAACAGGGGGAGGGAAGGTTCTGGTCCTCCAGGTACTGCTCTCCCCACTGGCACATGGCGTCCAGCACGGGAATGACGCTCTGGCCGAAGGGAGTCAGGGCGTATTCGGTTCTGGGGGGCTTTTCGGGAAAGACCGTCCGGCGGAGCATCCCGCAGCCCTCCAAAGCGCGAAGCTGCTGGGAGAGCATCTTGGCGGTGGCGGTGGGGATGCGCCGCTGAAGCTCCATGTAGTGGAGGGGGCCATCAATGAGGTGCCAGAGGATCAGGGGTTTATACTTGCCGCCGATTAAAGACAGGGTGGCTTCGACCGGGCAGTTGAAGGTGGGAGTCTGGGTGGTCATGGTGCCTCCTTTGGGGCGGGAGATGCTACCTTTTTGGGTAGTATCTCACAAAAAAGTGCAGTCTTGTCAAGCCTTTGCCCGGTGGGTACAATGGCTTTGATGGATGGGGGGATACATCCATTATAGCACAAAGTAAGGAGATGACACCATGGATTTTATGACAATGGCGAAACGCCGCTGCGCTGTGCGCGGCTATCTGGACAAAGCTGTGGAGGAAGAAAAACTGGCCCGGCTGGTGCAGGCCGCCCGCGTAGCGCCTACGGCGGGTAACTGCCAGCCCGTCCGTCTGATAACAGTTCAGACCCCGGAGGGCCTGGCCAAGGTGGGCAAGGCCGCAGAGCTTTACGGCGCGCCCCTGGCCATCGTGGTCTGCGCCGACCGCAGCAAGGCCTGGACCCGGCCCTTTGACGGCAAGCAGACCTGCGACATTGACGCCTCCATCCTGACCGACCATATGATGCTTCAGGCGACAGAATTGGGTCTGGGGAGCGTTTGGATCGGTTATTTCCAGCCGGAGGTGCTCCGCCGGGAGCTGGACCTGCCCGAAGACCTGGAGCCCATCAATATTTTGGCGGTGGGCTATTCAGACCAGTTTCCCGGGGACCCGTCCCGCTTTGACCGGACCCGAATTCCAGCAGAGGAACTGGTGTGGAAGACCTTGTAAGGGTTCCCACCCGCTCCAGGCGCGCCCAGCCGGTGGGCACGCTTGAAGTACGGCGCTGCAAGAGATAAGCGGCAGCCCCACCAAACGAAAAAACCACTGCCCCACAAGTCAGTACAGACCAGAGAGAAGGGGCTCAGGGGGAGAGGACCTCTCTTCCCCATTTCTCCGGAGAAATAGGGCCCCGCCGGAAGCGTTCTTCGGAACGGCTGAGATACCTTCAACGCCCTACCGCCCTCTCAGTCACGGCTTCGCCGTGCCAGCTCCCCCAGAGGGGGAGCCAAGTGGGTTGAGGAACCCTCAACGTGGATTTGTGAATCGCCCCTATGACGGCGTTGGGGGAGACCACAACCTGATAAACAAAAAATCCTCCCTTTTGCAAGGGAGGATTTTTACTGCATAAAATCAGAAGTCCGCACTGCCCACAGTCCGGGGATGAGGCAGATTCCCCATACAGCAAGCTGTATGGGGGCCCCGATGGGACTGAACATGCTCGGGGCAAGTGAATTGCCCCTGCGCCAAGGTTTTGCCTGGGGCAAAACGCTTGTGCGGCGCACAGCGCCGCCCCATCTGCGATGGGGCCCCGACGTTCTGCCCGATTCAAGCGGCAGACCCGGATTCTATGTTTGCAATGCTCTCAGAAGTCCGCACTGCCCACAGTCCGGGGATGAGGCAGAACGTCGCGGATGTTGGCAATGCCGGTGAGGTACATGACCATCCGCTCGAAGCCCAGGCCGAAGCCAGCGTGCTTGCAGGAGCCGTAACGGCGCAGGTCCAGGTACCACCAGTAGTCGTCGGGGTTCATGCCCAGCTCCTTAATGCGGGCCTCCAGCACGTCCAGGCGCTCCTCGCGCTGGCTGCCGCCGATGATCTCGCCGATGCCGGGCACCAGGCAGTCGGCAGCGGCCACGGTCTTGCCGTCGTCGTTTAAGCGCATGTAGAAGGCCTTGATATCCTTGGGGTAGTCGGTGACGAACACCGGGCGCTTATACACCTGCTCGGTGAGGTACCGCTCGTGCTCGGTCTGCAGGTCGGTGCCCCACTCCACCTTGAAGTCAAATTTGTCGTTGTGCTTCATGAGGATTTCCACGGCCTCGGTGTAGGTCACCCGGCCGAAGTCGGAGTTGGCCACATGCTCCAGCCGCTCCAGCAGGCCCTTGTCCACGAAGGAGTTGAAGAACTGCATCTCCTGGGGGCAGCGCTCCAGCACGGCCCGGATCACGTACTTGATCATGGCTTCGGCCACGTCCATGTCGCCGGCCAGGTCGCAGAAGGCCATTTCCGGCTCGATCATCCAGAACTCAGCGGCGTGGCGCTGGGTGTTGGAGTTCTCTGCCCGGAAGGTGGGGCCGAAGGTGTACACGTTGCCAAAGGCCATGGCGAAGTTCTCCGCATTCAGCTGGCCGGAGACGGTGAGGCTGGCGGGCTTGCCGAAGAAGTCCTGGCTGAAGTCCACCTCGCCGGTTTCCGTCATGGGCGGGTTGGCGGGGTCCAGGGTGGTGACCCGGAACATTTCGCCGGCACCCTCGCAGTCGGAGGCAGTGATGATGGGGGTGTGGACGTAGACAAAGCCCCGCTCCTGGAAGAACTCATGGATGGCGAAGGCAGCCGCAGAGCGCACCCGGAAGGCAGCGGAGAACAGATTGGTCCGGGGCCGCAGATGGGCCACCGTGCGCAGGAACTCCACCCCGTGGCGCTTCTTCTGCAGGGGATACTCGGGAGCGGAGGGGCCCTCCACCTCCACGGAGACGGCCTTTACCTCCAGGGGCTGCTTGGCCTCGGGGGTGAGGACCACATTGCCCTTTACAATGAGGGCGGCGCCCACGTTCTGCTTGGCGATCTCCTTGTAGTTGTCCAGGCTGCTGTCAAACACCACCTGGAGGCTCTTGAAGCAGGAGCCGTCGTTGAGCTCGATAAAGCCGAAGTTTTTCATGTCGCGGATGGTGCGCACCCAGCCGCAGACGGTCACTTCCTGACCGCCGTAGTGTTCCATGTCCGCGAAGATGCGGGCGATCTCTGTGCGTTGCATTGGCTTCAAATCCTTTCAAAGGAATTTCGTTTCAGGCTTGGAAAGTCATATTATAGCCTGAAACGGCAGGAATTGCAAGGGGTTCCGGGTCATATCCGCTTCTCTGCGGGGACATAGCTCCGGCTGGCCTTGCCGGTGATCTGCACCGGCTGGATGCGGATGAGCCCTGTTCTGGCCTGCTTGGCCTGGATGTACCGGGCTTTCAGATCGGGGCTCACCTGCCCCAGGTCGGAGATGAGCTTATCCAGCACCGCCAGGCGCTGGTCCTCTTCCTCCACCAGGCAGGCCCGGCCGAAGACGATGACGCTCTCAAAGAGGGTGGTGATCTGCTCGGGAACAGGCTGGGCCTTGGTGACCACGGTAAAGCACACCCGGTCGTCCCGGGCGATGCTGTCCAGCTTGTGGCCCTCCCGGGCGCAGTGGAGGTACAGGCAGCCCTCCAGGGTGATGAAGTTCATGGGAACCCCGTAGGGCCAGCCATCGTCACCGGTGACGGAGAGAATCCCCTGGCCGCCCTTCTCGATGAGGGCCCAGGCTTCCTCCTGGGGCAGCTGCCGGTCCTTCCGGCGCATGGGTCGTTGGGACATAGGAGCGCCTCCTTACTGCTCGGAGACGATGTCCCCGTGCTCGATGTGGTAGGCGATGCGCTGGATAATCATCATGAGAGCCACCAGGTTCTGGCCGCCCTCGGGGACGATCACGTCGGCGTACCGCTTGGCGGGCTCCACGAACTGCTCGTGCATGGGCTTGACGGTGGATAAGTACTGCTCGATCACCGAGTCCAGGGTGCGTCCCCGCTCCTTCACGTCCCGGAGGATGCGGCGGAGGATGCGCACGTCGGCGTCGGTGTCCACGAAGATCTTGATGTCCATGAGATCCCGCAGGGCCTTGTTGTCAAAGACCAGGATGCCCTCCACGATGATGACCTTGTTGGGGGCGATCTCGCGGGTTTCCTCCAGCCGGTCGTGAACGGTGTAGTCATACACCGGGCAGTGGATGGTTTTGCCGGCCTTCAGATCCTCCAGGTCCTGGATCATCCGGTCGGTGTCAAAGGAGGCCGGGTGGTCATAGTTGAGAGCCTGGCGTTCCTCCAGGGTGAGGTCATGATGGGCGGCATAGTAGCTGTCGTGGGTCAGGACGCTGATGTCGTCGCCGAACTGTTCCTTCAGCCGGTCCACCAGGGTGGTTTTGCCCGAACCAGTGCCGCCGGCGATGCCGATAATCAAGGGTTTCATACCGTTTCCTCCTTATGATTATTCTGTTGTCTGTGGGCTTACTCGTCGTCCTCGTTGTTCTTCTCGTTGAACTCGGTGAGGACCAGCTGGGGGTTGTGGTCGGAGACCCACTTGATGGACCAGAAGGAGGAGAAGAGCAGCAGCTTGTTGCCCTTGTAGTCCTCCACCAGCTTGGTGTCGTTGCCCAGGATCAGGTCGGTCTCGTGGAACTCCTCCGGCTCCTTGATCCAGCGGAGATACTCATAGGGCAGGGTCTCCATACGGATCTCCACGTTGTACTCGCTGCGCAGCCGGTACTGGAACACGTCGAACTGCAGGGTGCCCACCACGCCCACAATGACCTCCTCCATGCCGGTGTAGGGGATCTTGAAGATCTGGATGGCGCCCTCCAGGGCGATCTGCTCCGCGCCCTTGAGGAACTGCTTGCGCTTCATGGTGTCCAGGGGGCGCACCCGGGCGAAGTGCTCCGGGGAGAAGGTGGGGATGGGGTCGAAGCGGAACTTTTTCCCCGGGGCGCAGAGGGTGTCGCCAATGGAGAAGATGCCCGGGTCGAATACGCCGATGATGTCCCCGGCGTAGGCCTCCTCGATGATCTCCCGCTCGGCGGCCATGAGCTGCTGGGGCCGGGAGAGCTTCAGCTTCTTCTTGCCCTGGACGTGGTAGACCTCCTTGTCCGCGTTGAACCGGCCGGAGCACACCCGCATGAAGGCGATCCGGTCCCGGTGGGCCTTGTTCATGTTGGCCTGGATCTTAAAGACGAAGGCGGAGAAGGCATCGTCCATGGAGTCGATTACGCCGTCGCTGGAGTGGCGGGGCAGGGGCGGGGTGGTCATCCGGAGAAAGTCCTCCAGGAAGGGCTCCACGCCGAAGGTGGTGAGGGCGGAGCCGAAGAACACGGGGGAGAGCTTGCCGTGGCGCACCCGGTCCAGGTCGAACTCGCAGGAGGCCCCGTCCAGCAGCTCGATCTCCTCGATGAGCTGGTCCCGCTTGGCCTGGCCCAGCATGTCCACTAGGATGGGGTCGTCCAGGTCGATCTGGGTGGTGCCGGACTTTTTGGCGTTGGTGTTGGAGGAGAAGTGGATGATCTCCTTCTTGTTCCGGTCATAGACCCCCAAAAACTCCTTGCCAGAGCCGATGGGCCAGTTGACGGGGTAGGTGTCGATGCCCAGCTCCTTTTCGATCTCCTCGCAGAGCTCGAAGGGGTCCCGGGCCTCCCGGTCCATCTTGTTGATGAAGGTGAAGATGGGGATGTCCCGCATGACGCAGACCTTGAAGAGCTTCCGGGTCTGGGCCTCCACGCCCTTGGCGGCGTCAATGACCATCACGGCGGAGTCGGCGGCCATCAGGGTGCGGTAGGTGTCCTCGGAGAAGTCCTGGTGGCCGGGGGTGTCCAGAATGTTGATGCAGAAGCCCTCATACTGGAACTGGAGGACGGACGAGGTGACGGAGATGCCGCGCTGCTTTTCGATCTCCATCCAGTCGGAGACGGCGGCCCGGGTGTTTTTCTTGCCCTTGACCTGGCCGGCCTGGGCGATGGCCCCGCCGTAAAGCAGGAACTTTTCCGTCAGGGTGGTCTTGCCGGCGTCGGGGTGGGAGATGATGGCAAAGGTCCGCCGGCGCTTGATTTCGGATTCGTATTGAGACAAAGGAAAAAACCTCCTCTGAGTAATATACATCATTTAACAAATTATTCTACCATGGCAGGGGAAAAACCGCAAGAGAAAAACAGGTGTGTGGGGAAGGCTGGAAAAAATCCGTTGACAAATTCTGACGGTCCTTTATAATAGTTGATACAGTCCACTAAAAGGAGGGCGCTATGGACCCGATCATTGAACAAATCAGAGCGTTCAACCGCTTTTATATGCCGTCCATGCATCTGCTGGGGGACCACTACCTTGGTTCAGAGTATTCCGTTACGGAGGCACGGGTATTCTTTGAGATCTATGAGAACGAGGGGTGCAACGCAGCCCACATCGCCCAGGAGATGAACATCGACAAAAGCTACCTCAGCCGCATCCTTAAGGGCCACGAGGAGAAGGGATACCTCCGCCGGGAGCGATCTGCGGCGGACAGCCGCTCCTACTGTCTCTATCTGACGGACGCCGGACGGGCCCGGGCCGAGGAATTCATCGGGAAATCGAACCAGGAAATCGGCCAGGTCATCCAATCCCTGTCGCCGGAAGAAAAAGAGCAGCTGAGCCAGGCGCTGGTGACCATTGTGAAAATCCTGAGCAAGGAGCGTGAGAGGCTATGAAAATCGTACCCTATGATCCCCGGTATAAAAATGACTTTATCGAGCTGAACAGAGCCTGGATTTCAGAGATGTTTGTGATGGAGCCGGAGGACGAGCGGGAGCTGGGAAACATTGAGCCCTACGTGGAAAAAGGCGGGCAGATCTTCTTCGCGTTGGATGAGCAGGACCAGGTCATGGCCTGCTGCATGCTTGCCCCCCGGGAGGACGGGGACTGGGAGATCATGAAGTTTGCCGCCCGGGGGATGTACACGGGAACCGGCGCCGGAAGCGCCTGCCTTCAGGCGTGCATGGACTACGCAAAGAAGCTGGGCCTGCCGAAAATCATCATCGTCTCCAACCGCAGGTGCACCCATGCCGTCCGGCTGTACCGGAAGTTCGGCTTTGCGGAAATCCCGGTGGACAAACAGCGCTTCCCCTTTGACCGGGCGGACATTGCCTTCGAGCTGATGCTATAACAGAACTCCCACACGCGAAAAAACCCTCCGTATGATGGCAGCCATACGGAGGGTTCTCTGCTGGGATGGGAAAGGAAAGGCTGGGATCACACCGGGTTGCAGCAGCCGCCGCAGATGCTGACCACCTGGCCGTTGATGTACCCGGCCTGCTCGCTGGAGAGGAAGGCCACCATGGGGCTCACGTCCTCGTAAGCCATGCCGAAGTGGTGGATGGGGATGGCCTTCTCCATGGTCTCCAGGTAGTGCTTGGCCCCGGGACTGTTTTCGTCGGTGAAGGACTCGGTCCGGGCCACCGGCAGGAAGCAGTTGGTGGTGATGCCGTACTGCCCCAGCTCGTGGGCCATGGTGCGGGAGAGGTTGATGATGGCGGCCTTGGCCATGCCGTAGGAGCAGGTGCCCTGGGTGTACTGCACCCCGGCGCCGGAGGCGCAGGTGAGGATGCGCCCGTAGTGCTTATCCTTCATGTAAGGCAGGGCCATCTGGACGATCCGCAGGGTGTAGCCGGGGCCGGTGCGGAAGAAGAGCACGGCATTGTCCAGGGTGGTGCCCTCAAAGTCGTGCTGGTCGAACAGGCCGCCCTGGGAGACGCAGGCCAGAATGTCGATCTGCCCGTACTTGTCCACGCAGACCTTCACCAGGTTGGCCAGGTCCTCTTCCTTTTCCACGTCGCAGACCACGGGGGTGATTTCACCGGAAAAGCCCCGGTCCCTGGCGTCCCGGACCAGCCCGTTCAGCCGCTCCAGACGGCGTGCGCCGGCGATCACGTCCGCGCCCTCCTGGGCGTAGCGCAGGGCGATGCCATAGCCCACCCCGGAGCTGGCCCCCACGACGATTGCTTTTCTACCATCCAGAATACCCATAGTGAACCTCCTTACAGTTTTGTCAGAATGTGGATATCTGGAAATCATTCTACCGGACCGGCGAAAAAAGTCGAGCACAGATGGGGAAAATCTGTCCGATGCTGAACATATCCATGGGAATTTGTCCGAAAATCCTCCGGAATCCGGGAAAAACCTGAGACAGACGGCCCGTTTGATGGTAGACTGGAAAAAATACTGTAACCCCAACCGGAACCAGGAAAGGAGGCGTTCTGATGGCGAAGGACCGCAGAGTGCAATACAGCAAGCTCCGGCTCCAGCAGGCCCTGGTGTCCCTGTTGGACAAAAAGCCTGTGGGGAGCATTGACGTAACGGAGCTGTGCCGGGCGGCGGAGGTCAGCCGAAGCACCTTTTACGCCCACTACACCAACCTGTGCGACTGTCTGGCGGAGGTGGAGCGAACCTTCCTGGACCGGATCAACCAGGGGATTTTCTGCGCCCAGGCCCCCAGGGACTGGCCGGAGTTTGCCGGGAACATCCACCGGATGCTGGAGGTGCTCCAGCGGGAGCGGGAGATCTTCCTCACCCTCTGCCGGAACAGCGATACCTTCATGGACCAGATGCTGGCGGGGGCCAGCCAGATGTTCTCCGGCTATGATCCCGGGCGGCTGGCGGACCAGAGCCCCGGGCTGCGGGACTGCGCCCTGAACTTCGTGGTCTACGGCATGACCTACACCGTCCGCCGGTGGCTGGAGCAGGAGCCGCAGATTCCCCGCCAGGCGGTGGCAGAGCTGATCCTGGGTTTCATCAAGGACGGCTATTGGTATGAGGGAAGCGATCCAACCTGAGAAAACTCAGGCCCGGGCGGCCTGTCCCCGGAGGGCCAGGTAGTCCAGAATAGCCTGGGCAGTCTGCTCCGGGCCGATGGAACTGTCGATGCACAGGGAGTAGTTCCGGGCGTCTCCCCAGGCGGCTCCGGCGATGTTTTTGTAGTAAGCGCTCCGGGCAGCGTCGGAGTGGCGGATGCTGGCGGCGGCCTCCTCCCGGGTGTCGCCGTACATCTCCATCACCTTCCGGGTGCGGTAGTCCTTGGGGGCGTGGATAAAGACCCGCACCACGTTGTCGTAGTTCCGCAGGACATAGTCCGCCGCCCGGCCCACAATGACGCAGGAGCCGGCGTCGGCAATCTTCCGGATGATCCGGTCCTGGGCGGTGATGGCCTGCTGGACTACGTTGGTGCTCAGGTATAGGTCGTGGAGCAGGGCAGGGGAGTTGGCGTTTAAGTCGGAGATGAACTCCTGGGCCAGTCCGCTCTCCTGGGCGGCCAGGGCGGTCATCTCCTTGTAGTAGCAAGCGACCCCCAGCCGGTCCGCCAGCAGCTGGCCCACCCGCTTTCCGGCGGAGCCGTGCTCCCGGGCGATGGTGACGATGACCCCGGGGTGAGAGGGCCGGATGACGGTGGCG
>JAEDJB010000222.1 GCA_016296565.1 Oscillospiraceae bacterium | reverse complement strand
ACAATTACTTTTTCCACAAATACTGCTCCCAGGGGCGTGTTTGGGCGTTGGGGGCGATTTGGCGCAGGGCGGTGCAGAGGGTGCGCAGCTTGTTTTGCAGCTGGGCGCTGAGGAACAGCTCCCGGTTGCCGGGTTCCATGGCGGCGTACAGCAGCCCTGCCCGGTCGGCGGCGGGGCTTTCCAGGCACCGCGCATCGGCAAAGGCGGCGGCATCAAAACCCCCGGTTCCGTAGACAAAACCCGGGGGATTCAGGCTGTCCCAACGGTCATAGGCATCGGACCTCATCAGAACCTGCCGGTCCAGCAGGGGACTGAGGAGCTGGGTTACCCCCCGTTCCAGATCAGCCGAGGGGACGAGGAACAGGTAGCAGTCCCGCCCGCTCCAGAATTGCAATGACAATTTCTGCTCCCCATCCACCCGGATGCTCCGCACCGGGCAGAGGTAGAAATGATCGCCCCCGGAAAAGGCGGCTTTCACCAGCTCCGCTGGGAACCTGCCCAACGTCTCTTCCACCGCCGTCAGGGTGTCCAGCAGGGGGGAGGTGAGGTGCTCCGGCTCCAGCAGCACCCCCTTGGGGGCAATGCGGACGGCGTCGGTGTGGAGCAGCAGCTGCAGGCCGTACCGGCTTTCCAGGCCCTCTCCCCGGCGGCGGCACTGGGCGAGCCCCTTTTCGTTGGGGCTGTCCTGGGTGTACAGGGCCGAGATTTTGATCCGGCTGTCCCGTTTTGTCTCCCAAACCGGCTCCCATTGGTAGAGGACTCCTCCGGCGGTGAAGAAAATCCGCCCGTCCTCCGTGGCCCAGGTTGCCTCCGGGCGCTGGGAAGCGTTCAAAGGGCGCTGGGCCAGGCAGTTTCCGGTGGTCAGGTCGTAAATGGCCAGCTCCCTCCCCTCCCGGAGCACCAGGGCGGCATTTTTACCGGGGAGAAAGGTGAGCAGCGACCAGTCCGGGGGCAGGGGGAGCATGGTCTGCCCCAGATACAGGCAGTCCACAAAGCCGCATTTCACGTTGAGGTACACCCGGCTGCCCCGGCTGGCTGCCTGGGTGATTTTGCCCGAGCGATCAGCCAGACTGCCGTCCTCGGTGCGGATGTACCGGCTCTCCCACTGCCCTGTGCACAGGGCAAATTCGCCGCCGGACAGCAGAGCGGTGAGGGTCAGCCCCTCCTCCCGGCGCACCAGGCGGTGGAGCCCTGTGACCATGTCCAGCTCCATCAGGGCGTCCGGGGTGGTGTAGTACAGCTTGTCCCCCAGAAGCACCGGGGCGGCGGTGGCCTCCGGCAGGATGTAGGTGCCCAGAAGCACCAGCTCCGGGGAGAATACCAGGGCCTGCCCGGCGGCGCTGTCATAGCAGCAGATCGTCTGCCCGTCGGAAACCGGCGCCGATTCCGCCGGTACCTCCGCCCGGGCGGAAATGGTGAGCCCCTTCCCGGCGCAGCGCAGCAGCTCGGCCCCCTCCCGGGTGGGCCGCAGCACCAGCAAATCCGACCGGAAGGTAAAAAAACGACAATCGGCGGCATCCAGTGGATAGCAGCGCAGATTGTCGTTTTCTGTCTCTTTTGTGGGGGTAAGCCGGGGTTGGGCCGCCCCGGCCTGGGCAGCCGGCGGACAGCCCAGCAGCACCGCGCACAGCAGCGATGCAAGAAGGATTCGTTTCATCATTGCCTCCTGGCCAGGGTGTAGTCGTCACCCTGTCGATAGTAGGGACAATGCCGGCTCCGGGACAGGCTGATACGGTACACCTCATCCTCGTCCAGGTCCATCATGCAGAACCAGCAATCGTACTCCTCATCATAATCATAATACCAGCAGGTGTCGCATTCCGTCGTATCCACGGTCAATCCTCCAGAATTTTGAAAGAAAAATTGCCATTTTCGTAAAGAAGGTAGCTGTGGCTCCCATCCTTGGGGATGGACACACTGCCCGGGTTCAGGCAGCGGATGCCGTTCACGGTTTCATCCAGCTTTACATGGGTGTGGCCGAAGAGGAAGATGCTCCCTTCCGGCAGGGGCGGCAGGGCCTGGGGATTCTGGTGATGGCCGTGGGACAGGTGGAAGAGCTTGCCGTCCACCAAAAGCTGGGCGTAGTCAGCCAGGCAGGGGAAGGGGAGCACCATCTGGTCCACCTCCGCCTCGCAGTTGCCCCGGACGGC
>JAEDJB010000059.1 GCA_016296565.1 Oscillospiraceae bacterium | reverse complement strand
CGCGGGCATCGGCACCTACATCCTCTTCCAGGAGACCTACCACAAGGAGAGCTATGAGCGGCTCCATCCCACCGGCCCCAAGCGTGACTACGCCTACCACACCGAGGCCATGGACCGGGCCATGGAGGGCGGCATCGACGACGTGGGCCTGGGCGTTCTGTTCGGCCTCGAGATGTATAAGTATGAGTTTGCTGCCCTGCTGATGCATGCCGAGCACCTGGAGGCCGTCCACGGGGTGGGCCCCCACACCATCAGCGTGCCCCGGGTGAAGAAGGCCGACGACATCGACCCCGACCAGTTCGACAACGGCATCGACGACGAGACCTTCACCAAGCTCACGGCCTGCATCCGCCTGGCCGTGCCTTACACCGGCATGATCGTCTCCACCCGGGAGAGCGAGCAGGTGCGCTCCAAGCTGCTCCAGGTGGGCATCTCCCAGGTCTCCGGCGGCTCCCGCACCTCCGTGGGCGGCTACACCGAGGAGGAGCGCCCCCACGACACCGAGCAGTTCGACGTCTCCGACCAGCGCAGCCTGGACGAGGTGGTCCGCTGGCTCATGGAGAACGGACATATCCCCTCCTTCTGCACCGCCTGCTACCGGGAGGGCCGCACCGGCGACCGGTTCATGAGCCTGTGCAAGAGCGGCCAGATCCTCAACTGCTGCCACCCCAACGCCCTTATGACCCTGTCCGAGTATCTGGAGGACTACGCCTCCCCCGAGACCAAGGAAGTGGGCTACCAGATGGTGGCGGAGGAGCTGAACCGCATCCCCAAGGAGAAGGTGCGCCGGATCGCGGAGGAAAACATCCAGCAGATCCAGGCCTCCAACCGCCGGGATTTCCGCTTCTGATACGGATTCTTGACGCGCTTTGCGCTATAAAAAGCTTTGAAAGCTTTTTATCAAGAACTAGGTATGAGAATAAACAAAAAACTGCCGGAACGACCGCGTCGTTCCGGCAGTTTTTTCTTCATAGCAGCATGGCCAGGGTGCCCCCGGTAATGAGCGCCAGCCCCAGCCCGGACCGCCGGGTGAGCCTTTCGTGAAAAACCACATAGGAAAACAGAACGGTGACCAGGATGCTCAGCTTGTCGATGGGAACCACCACGCTGGCCGGTCCGTCCTGGAGGGCCCGGTAGTAGCACAGCCAGGAGCCGCCGGTGGCAAGGCCTGACAAAACGAGAAAGCCCAGCTCCCGCCGGGGGATCTGCTTTAGCGTATGCTGCTTTCCCGTGACAAAGACCATGACCCAGGCCATCACCAGCACCACCCCGGTGCGGATGGCGGTGCCCAGGTTGGACTCCACCCCGGTGATGCCGATTTTCCCCAGAATCGCGGTGAGGCTGGCAAACACCGCCGAGCCCAGGGCAAAGAACAGCCAGGCGTTTCCCTGGGCCTGCCGGGTAGGGGCGTCCTTCTTTTCCAGCATCAGCACCGTGCCCACGGCGATGAGAACTGTGCCCACGGCCTTGGGGGGCGTGATGCCTTCATGAAGAAACAGGCAGGCCAGCAGAATGGTGAGCACCGTGCTGGACTTGTCGATGGGCACCACCTTGTTGATGTCCCCCAGCTGCAGGGCCTTGAAGTAGCACAGCCAGGAGGCCCCGGTGGCCAGGCCCGACAGGACCAGAAACAGCAGGGTTCTGCTGTCCAGACCGAACAGCTGGTCCTGGGAACCCACCAGAAAGACCATGCCCCAGGAAAAAACCAGGACCACAATGGTGCGCAGCGCGGTGGCCACTGTGGAGTCGGTGTTTCGAATTCCGCACTTGGCCAGCACCGCGGTGAGACCTGCGAACAGGGCAGAGCCAAAGGCAAAGACGATCCACACAAAAATCCCTTCTTTTGCGATGTATTTTTCTTTGGAATATCATAGCACGGATGAATATGGGGAACAACCGGAATTCCTGCCAGGATATACACTTGAGTCATATTGTCAAATGTGCTAAGATAGGAACATGGAAAGCAAAGGAGGTCTGCTCTGTGTCCATTGTCCATCAGCTGCCATGGGTGCTTGTCTGGGTGGTGGTTCTGCTGCTCCAGGACCGGTTCATCCGGAAAAAGAACTGGTTCGGTTCCCTGATCCTGATCTGGATCACCCTGATCCTCAGCTTTGTCTGGGATAAGGCGGCGGACCTGATCCTCTCCCAGGGTGCGGAGGCCTTTCATTTCGGCAGCCGGTTATGGCTTCTGTTCGTCATCATCGCCATCCTCCACTGCCTGGGCCGGCGGAGAGAGAAGAAGCAGGCGGAAGCCCAAAAGGCGTCCGTCCAGCCCGTAGGCGCTGACGAAACCCCAGAAGTGCCCGCCAGCACTGAAAGCTCTGACGAAAATCCAGAAGCATGAGAAAACCGCAAGGGGAAGCCGGATCCGGCTTCCGCCTTGCGGTTTTGCTTATGTTTGGGACTGAATCAGCGCCAGCTTCTCCGCCCGGGTCAGGCGCTTGATCTGCCACTCCCGGCGCATGGCCTCCTCCTTGGTGGGAAAGGCCTCCTGATAGACCAGGGTCACCGGACGCCGGGGGCGGGTGTACTTGGCGGCGGTGCCGGCGTTGTGGGCGGCCAGACGCTTGTCCAGGTCGTTGGTCCAGCCGGTGTAGAGGGTGCCGTCAGCGCAGCGGAGGATGTAGGTGTAATTTGGCTTCATAGGAATCCCTTGCGTCCTGTCTCAAAATGTTGTAAAATAATTCAAATACCTTGCTATATGAAGTGGTCAGCCCCCGGTTTGGGAAAAGTACTGGTCCACCCCGTTGGCAATGCCTGCGGCCAGCTTGGCCTGGTAGGCCGGGTCGTTGAGCAGCACGTCCTCCTGGGGGTTGGACATGTACCCCATCTCTACAATGGTCACCGGAATTTGGCACCAGTTGATACCGCTCATGGTGTCGGTCTCCCACACCATCTGTGCCTGGGCCCCGGTGGCCTCCGTAAGACCCGCCAGCACCAGGTCGGACAGCAGCCGGCACTGTTCATAGAGCTGGCCGACAGGATAGGGATTCTGGGGTGTGGGGCAGAGAGTCATGGCCCCCTGGACGGAGGAATCCTCCGACCCGTTGGCGTGCAGCCGCAGGAAGAGATCCCCGCCGGACTGGTTGGCGATCTCCGCCCGCTCCTGGTTGCTCAGGTTTACGTCGTGGCTTTCCCGGGTCATCATGACCTGGTATCCTCTGGCCTCCAGCTCCTGCCGGAGCAGCTGGGAAACGGTGAGGGTCAGCTCATATTCGGGAATCCCGGTGGCCACCCCGGCGGTGCCGCCGGTGACCTTCATCTTGGTTTCCGATGCGCCGGGGCCGATGGGCTCCTGCTCCGTGTTGGCCTTGGCCTGGTGCCCCGGGTCCAGAACGATGCGCTTGCTCTTCTCCGGCGCGGGGGAGGGCGCTTCCGGCTCCTCCGGTTCGCCCTGGGGAACAGACGGTTCCTCCGGGACGGCAGCGGTTTGGTTGGGTTCTTCAGCCTGGGGAGACGGCTCCTGACTGCCGCAGCCGGTCAGGCAGGCCAGGGGCAGCAGCAGCGCAAGGCAGAGGGCGGCAATCATATGTCTCATAATGCTCTCCTTTGTGGGTAGCTTGGTGCTTCAAACGATACCAGCAGTATAGCCCACTTCCGGGCATTTTTCAATCATTTCGCAAAAGACCACAGAAAGGGAAGATCAACCAGTGGAAAATTATTATGAAAAAGAACAGCACATTACCGCGGCCTTTTCCGACCGCCGGTGTGAGCTGGACGTTTACCATGCCACCCTCCTGTTTCAGGACGTGATGACCGAGCTGTTCCACCAGTACCAGTGCGACGCGGTGCGCCTGAGCAAAACCCACGCCGCGGTGTGGGCGGTGGCCCGGTCCAAGATCCGCTATCTGGGCATGCCCCTCTGGAACGAACGGGTCCGGGTGCGGGCGTTTCCGGTGAAGGTCACCTCTGTGACCATCCATATCAACATCCAGGTAGAGACTCTGGAGGGGGAGCCCCTGCTTCTGTGCCGCCAGGAGCTGTGCGCCATTGACGTAAATGACCACAGCCTCCGCCGGGTGGAGTCCACTCCCTTCCCCCGAGACCTGTCCCTGCTGCCGCCGGTGATGACGGAGCCCTTCCAGCGGAAAAAGCTGGCTCTGGGGGAGGAGAATCTGGCCTACCGGCACATCATCCGCACCTCAGACACCGACATGAACCACCACATGAACAACGCTGCCTACGTCCGCCTGCTGCTGGACGCCTTCCCCTCCGAATTTTGGGACGAGCATCCCATCCGTGCCTTCGATATCCACTACATCAACGAGGGGCAGGAAGGGGAGGAGATTGCCATCCTCCAGGACTGCCAGGGGAAGGATCTGGATTTCCAGGTTAAATCCGGGGACCGAACCCTGATTAAAGCCCACCTGGAGCTGGGAGAAGGCCAGGCGTGAAAAAGACCGTGCTGCCCACCGGCCGGGAAATTTCCTGGGAGCTGACCCGGAAGCCGGTGAAAAACGTGAACATCCGGGTGCGGGCAGACGGCTCTGTGGGGGTCTCCGCCCCCCGATGGGTTTCTGACCGGCAGGTGGAGGAGATCCTCCAAAGCCGGGCTTCTTTCCTGGAAAAGGCCCTGGACAAGTTTGCTGCCCTGGAGAAAAAGATCCCGGAAAATCCTGCCTACGGCCAGGGAGAGACGGTCTACCTGCTGGGCCGGCCCTATCAGATTGTCCTGGGTTCCGGCGGGAAAAACCAGGTCAGCCTGGAAGGGGAGAGGCTCTGCCTGACCGTGACCGACCCGGCTTCAGTGGCCCTGCGAAAGAAAACGATGGAGGATTACTATAAGGACCTCTGCCTGACGGTGACCACCGAGCTTTGCCGGAGGATTCAGCCCCGGCTGGCTCCCCTGGGGGTGCCGGTTCCGGCGGTTCAGGTGCGGTCCATGACCTCCCGCTGGGGCAGCTGCAAGCCCAGCCAAGGGAAAGTCACCTTTGCCCGGCAGCTGGCGGAGGCCCCGGTGGCGTGCGTGGAGTATGTAGTCTGGCATGAGCTGGTCCATTTTCTCCACCCCAACCACTCGCCGGATTTCTACGCCTGTTTGGAGGGTTTTCTGCCTGACTGGCGGGACCGGCGAAAGCGCCTCAATTCCTACAGCTATCGGGAAATGCCCTGAGCACTGGGCAAAACCCGACCGGAACAGCCGCCGAAGGAACGGGAAGCCAGGGGAAGAAAAATTTCCCTGACTTGTTGCAATCCGGGGGCAAATCCGGTACACTACTCTTAATCCAATTTACCTGTGACCTGCTTTCGGCAACGCCGCCGGGGCAGAGCACCCTTGGGAGGAAATGAAGAGATGAAACAGTTTTTGCGGAAGGGGATCCCCCTGCTTCTGGGCGTGATCCTTGCTTTGGGGACGGTGACCTCTGCGTCCGCCGCCTACGAGGATTTTACCGACGTGAAGGGCCACTGGGCCCAGGAAACCCTGCGGCAGGCCTATAACGATGGTATTCTGCAGGGGTACGACACCCAGACCATGGCGCCGAACCGGAGCATTACCACCGCCCAGGCGGTGACCATTCTGTGCCGGGTGCTCCATGTAAGCGGCCAGGGAGATACCTCTGCTTTTGAGATTCCCACCGGCGCATGGTATGCAAACGATGTGGCCAAGGCGGTTTACGCCGGCCTGCTGGACGAAAGCGCTGTGGGCACCCTGGAAAAGCCCATCACCCGTGGGCAGGCTTTCTGCCTCTTTGGCCGGGCCTTCCAGATGACCACCGCAGACCCTGACCTGTCTGTGCTGGACCAGTTCCCCGACGCGGCCTACCTCACTGGAGAGACCCAGCGTGCCGCCGCCTCCCTTGTTGAGGCCGGGGTGGTCAACGGAAGCATGGGCCTGCTCCAGGCAGACCGCTCCCTGACCCGGGCGGAGTTTGCCACCATCCTCTACCGGCTGGCGGACACCTACACCACCGGTAATGGCTTCACCGGCAAAACCGGGACAGGTACTGTCCTCTCCGGAAACATCTCCCTCACCGGGGTTACCGCCGGGAATCTGTGGCTGAGCCACTCCGCTTCCAACGTTTCCCTCACCGACACCAGCGCCGCTCAGGTGGTGGTTCGGTCTGACAAGTTAAACTCCTTTACCCTCTCTGGTGCCGGCTCCATTGACAAGCTGGTTCTGGCCGCCCGCACCGGGGATGTGGACCTGACTCTGCCGAAAACCTATACCCTGGGAGCCCTGACGGTGGGCGAGGGGACCGGCCAGGTGCACTTTGACGGAACCGCCTCCCGGGTGGAGGTCACCGGCAGCGGCCGCACCGTTTCCATTGACAGCTCCATCGACTGCCTGGCAGTCTCCGGTGACAACAACACCATTGTCCTGAAGCAGGGCTGCACGGTGGGTGAGGTCGTCATCCGGGGCGCGGGCAACACCGTCAAGCTGAACGCCAAAGCGGAGACCCTCCTTCTGGCCGGCCCGGACAACACCATCTCCGGCAGCGGCCGGGTGGGAGCCGTGACCCTGAACACCAACCGTTATACCCTGACGGTTTCCAAGGGCACGGTCACCAAGTGGACCAACTATGACATCGCCGGGGTGCAGGTGTCCCTGACTGCCCCGGACACCCTGGCCGCAGGCGCAGAGCTGAAGGCAACGGCCAACCTCACCGTTCCTCAGGAGGACGTGGGCAAGCTGTGCACTGCCTCCTGGTACATTAACGGGGAGCTCATGTCCCAGTCCTCCGTGATTCTGGGGAAGGATACCCCCGTCTCCGCCATCACGCCCAACTATACGCACAGCTTCCAGAAGAATGGGACCGTGAAGTTTGTCCTTACCTACACCAACTCCGACGGGGACAGCGATACCCAGGAGGCTTCGGCCCCCATCTGGATGGATACCTTCTCGGACCTGGGCCTGGCTGACGCGGAAATTACCGTCTCCCTGCCCCAGCACCTGGCAGCCGGCCAGACCCTCACCGCCTCCGCCAAGGTGTCCACCCCTGAGATAGGGAAGGTGTGCACCGGCACCTGGTATGTGGACGGCAGAGAGGTGGCATCCGGGACCTACACCCTGGGCACCGGTCCGGCCATTCTGACCTACAACTACGACTACTATTACGGTATGCCCGAGACCAGCACGGTTTCCTACCGCCTGACCTATACCACCCAGGACGGCCGGAACCAGCAGGTCAGCGGGAAGAGCACCATTTCCCTGGAAAACTTCCAGGATAACGGCATTGCCCATGCCACCGCTTCCCTGAGCGCTCCCACCACCCTGGAGGCAGGGAAGACCCTGGAGGTTACGGCTCAGCTGAAATATCCCGAGGCGGGGAAGGTGTGCACCGGCACCTGGTATGTGGACGGGAAGCAGGCGGCTGTCCAGACCATTGTTCTGGGGACCGATATTCCCAAGCTCACCTATCAGTACACCTACACGGAGAATATGAGCCTCACCTCTGAGATTAAGCTCGTTCTGACCTACACCACCCAGGACGGCCGGAGCCAGCAAGTTGCCGCCTCCACCAAGGTGACGCTGAAGAACTACGACTATTTCTACTACCACAACATCGATCCCCAGGAAGTGCTGAACACCGTCACCAGCGGCTACGCCGGCAACTACACCCTGGCTTGGGCCCAGAGCCACGACTACTCCAAGGAGATCAAGACCGCCTGGGTGAACCTGAAGGGGTACTCCAGCAAGACCCAGTACCTGGTGTGGGTGAACCTGACCTACCAGCGGGTGAATATCTTCACCGGCTCCCAGGGCAACTGGACTTTGGTCCGGACCTGCCTGTGCGGCTCCGGCAAGGCCAGCACCCCCACCATCCGGGGCGTGTTCACCACCTCCTATAAGCAGACGGCCTGGAACTATGGCTCCTATTACTGCGGCCCCATCGTCCGCTTCAACGGCTCCTCCGGGTATGCCTTCCACTCCCGTCTGGAGTACTGGCCCATGAACTCTGACCGGTACTACGACGCCCGCATCGGCTTCCCCGTGAGCCACGGCTGCCTGCGGATGTACAACGACGACATCTGGTACATGTACAACAACATTCCCAACGGCACCACCGTTGTGGTCTATTAAGCGCAAAGCATACAGCAGCGCCCGAACGCGTTCCGCGTCCGGGCGCTGTTCTTTGCCTTTACAGGTTCTGGGGGTTCCGGGAGATGAAGGTTTCGTACAGGTGGCTGAGCAGCTCCCAGGTGTCCCGGTCCAGGGCCCCGGTCTCCGGGTAGCTGCCCCAGCGCTGGAGGCGGCGGAAATTGGCGGCAGTGCCGGTGTCCAGCACCCCGGAAGGGGGGACGGACTGGAGATCCGCCAGAACCCCGGCCAGGGCCAGAAGCATTCCCTGGATAGGGTAGAGCAGGGGGGTGGTCTGCCCCGGCTGGATGGGGGCGGTGCCCTGGGGAAAGAGAGCGGCAGTCCGGGGCGGCGCCAGCAGATGGGAGACCCGGTGGTGCTCATCCACTAAGGCGTCCCAGGTGCGCTGGTCCACGGTTCCGTTTACCGGCAGGCCCATGAGCCGCTGGAAGATCATCACCGCTTCCAGGGTCTCCTCCCCGAAGATGCCGTTGGGAGAGAGCAGGGGAATCTCCCGGTGGACGTTTGTAAGAGTGCGCAGCATTCTCTGGAGGTTGTGCACCGGCGTGCCGGTGGTGGGGGGATTCATGACAGGCATGGGGGTCACTCCTTTCAGTCGCTTTGGCCGTATTCCAGGGGATGGCCGGGAAACTGGTCCGGCCGGGTGGCCAGGCTCTCCTGAATTTCAACTGGGGTGAGATGATCCACCGCGGTAAAAGGGAAAATGTCCGTGGTGCTCAGCACAGTCCGGTCGATGCTGAGGAAGCGGTCCACCAGGGCGTTCCAGGTGGCCTCATCCACCACCCCGGTTTGGGGCAGTCCGGCATCCTGCTGGAGGGCCCGCACCGCCTGGCGGGTCTGGTCGCCGTAGATGCCGTCGATGCTCACAAAAGGAATGGTGGTATAGAACTGGGACAGGACGGAGAGCAGGTATTGGAGCAGAGAAATCTGCTCCGGTCCGTAGGTCTGGTAGCTGTTGTAGTCAAAATTCAACTGGGGAAAGGTCTGCCCTTCGCTGACCAGCTCCGACAACTGCAAAATGCCCGAGTACAGGCGGAAGATGGCGTACCAGGTCCCCTTGCCGATGACGCCGTCTACGGCCAGGTTAAAAATGGACTGGAAGGCCCGGACGCTGGCCTCGGTTTCCGGTCCGAAGATCCCGTCCACGCTGGAGATTTTCGGGATGGCCGGGTAAGCCTGGGCAATGCGGTTCAGGGCGAACTGGGCGATGCGGATATCTCCGCTCCGGTCCCCCAGGCGCATAGGGGTGCCGGGATAGGAATATTGAATGTCCTGCACGGGGGCATTGACCACCAGCTCAATGTCAGGGCCATAATAGTTTTTCAGAATCTCCACAGAGGTGTACCCCTCCTGGGCCAGCGCCTCGCTGCCCCACTGGGACAGACCGTCGCACTGGGAGGTGGTGCCGTTGCAGAACCGGGCGGACAAAGGCTCCACATAGCCCTGGCGGCGGATGTAGTCGTCAAACAGCTCATCCACCAGCTCGCTGACGCTGTCAAAGAAGTTGCGCCCCTTGATGAACTTTTGGTCGTAGGCGGTGGAGGCGGTGATGTTGAAGTTGTATCCCCGGCTGGGGTAGTACTCCGTGTAAACCCGGTTCAGGGCGAAGGACACCTGGGCCAGGATGTTGGCCCGCAGGGCAGAGTAGTTCCAGGTGGGGTAGATTTCGCTGGAGGCGACGTTTTTGATGTAGTCCTGGAAGGGGACGGTGACGTTTTCTGCGTTGCTGGTGGGGGTACCCATGTGGACGGTAATGTAGGTTGGAATGTACGGGGTAACGGAAACGGGCATGAAAGCCCTCCTTTCTTACAGGTCTTGCGGGGTGATGTTCACCTGGCTGATCTCCGGGGTTCCGTCGTTGGACAGGGGGATCAGAGGCAGATCCTGGACGCTGACGATCCCCGGAAAAATCTGCACGTTTCGGATGATCAGCAGCTGATAGCCTCTGTGCTCCACCCGGATGTCGCACAGAGCGAAGGGGGTGGGCTGGTCCGGGGACTGGCTGTCCGCCAGGATCGGGGTGTCGATGGTGATGGGCATGGTGTTTCCGCTGCGGTCGCTGTTCTGGACGGACAGCAGACGCTGGTTGGCTTCGTCCCCGTGATACACCACGGAGACGAAGGCGTCCTGAACGGGAAGCTGTCCTCGGCTGGTAAACACCCGGGTGACGAGAGTGCCGGTTTGAGACATAGGATAGGACCTCCTTTCCTTGCAGTCTATGCCGCCGGCCCGTCCCACTTGTCCCCCCGGATTGACAATTTTGGGGAGATACAGTAAACTGGAACGCAAGCAGAATCGAAGCCGAAAGGAAGGAGGGGTTCCATGCGTATCACGTTTTTGTACCACAGCGCCTTTTTGGTGGAACTGAACACCTGCACGCTGCTCTTCGACTGGTATGGGGGAACCCTGCCGGACTTTGACCGGAGCAAGCCCCTCTATGTGTTTGCCAGCCACCACCACGGAGACCACTATTCCCCGGAAATTTTCAATCTGGGCATGGATGGGGTCTGGTACATTCTGGGCAGCTGCATCCGCCTGTCTGCCAGGCGCAAGGCATCTCTGGGCATTGACGAGACCCATGTATTTCGCCTGGGGGGCGGCCGGACCCTGGAGCTGGGGGAGCTGACGGTAACCACCCTCCACTCCACAGACGCCGGGGTGGCCTTTTTGGTGGAGGCAGAGGGAAAAACCATCTACCACGCAGGGGACCTTCAGTGGTGGCAGTGGGCGGAGGAGAGCGACGCCTGGAACCGGGACATGGAACGGGATTTCAAGCGGGAAATCACCAAGCTGGAGGGAAGAACCATCGACGTGGCCTTTCTGGTGCTGGACCCCAGGCAGGAGGAGGACTACTGGCTGGGCTTTGACTGGACCATGCGCCACGCGGAGATTCACAACGCCTTCCCCATGCACAGCTGGGAGGAGTTCTGGATCACCAAAAAGCTCCTGAACAATGCCTGCAGCCGGCCTTACCGGGACAAAATCTACCCCATTCACTACAATGGACAGTCCTTTACCCTGGAAGAAAATAGGAATTAAGGGTTGAAGAAACCTTCCTT
>JAEDJB010000221.1 GCA_016296565.1 Oscillospiraceae bacterium | reverse complement strand
AAAGCACCGGGTTGAACCAGTGCACGCACAGGGCCAGGTAGGCCAGGGGCTTGGTGAGATGGTCCAGCCGCCGGATGTGGGCCTGCTCGTGGAGCAGTACATAGGGCTGGTCCGCCGGGGACAGGCCCACGGGGAGGTAGATGCGGGGCCGGAAGAAGCCGCAGACGAAGGGGGTGTCGATCCGGTCGCTCTCATAGACGTTCCCCCGGAGAAGTACCGCGTCGGAGATCCGCCGCCGCAGGCGAAGGTAGGACCCGGCGGCCCACAGCAAAGTACCGGCGGCTCCCACCGCCCACACCGGGAAGAGAACCTGGGAGAGGGTAATTGTCTCCCCCTGGGAGGCGGAAAGGGTTTCTTCCTGGGCCGGTTCCAGGGAGACAGGCGCGCTCTGGGGCTCCGTCTGAACAGGGTCCGCAGTTTGACGGACCGGGAGGCTCACCGCCTGCTGGGCCGTCTGGGTCAGGGTGTCGGGCACCAGGCTCACCGGGGCCTGGAAGCTCACAGGGCACACCATCCGCAGGAACACCAGCAGCCACAGGGCGCAGGTGAGCCAGCGGGGGGCTTTTTTCAAAAGGATGCGCAGGACCATAACGGCCAGGGCGGCAGCGGTGGCCGCGGCGGTCATGGTGAGCAGAACAGAAATGAATTGGTCCATAAGGGCCTCCTTTCATACGAATTCTTCATAAAAACCGTTGGTTTTTATGAAGAAGGCACCGCGATTCGCGCTGCCCTTTTGTGGCTTTTTGCCACAAGAACTGGTATCAGGCGTGGCTGCGGGATTGGGCCAGGAAATCATAGTAGCTGGAAAGATCGTCGGAAACGGGCTTTTCCTCCAGGCGGAACACATAGTCCAGATAACGGGTGGAGTCTTCCCCCGACATCAGATTCCAGCAGGCCAGGTAGAGGGCGGTTTCGGTTTCATAGAGAACATACTCTGTGGTGGTGGGGTCCTGCCCCTCTTTGCTCAGGATGGCCCAGGCAGCCCGGACGGTTTCGTCCGCCAGAATGTCCTGGGGGTGATAGAGAGGGTCGGAGAGGGACAGGTCCTCCAGGGGGACGAACCCGGCGGTGATGGTGCCGGAGCTGCCCATGTACCGGTTCAGAGAGCGGTACAGCAGGTTGGGGAGGATCACCACCTCGCTGTAAAGGGGGCCCTTCCATTCATCCAGCACGTTGTAATCCCAGGGGATTTCCGTGTTGCGGTAGGGGATCTCAGCAATCATATATGCCGGGTGGTACACCTGGGCTGCCGTGCCGCAGAAGGCGGTGCAGTTGGGCAGGCACAGCCCCTGGGTCCACCCCAGCCGCCGCTGGGCGTAGAGGTACTGGAACTCCCCCTGGGTGGCCCGGTGGGCGGTGTCCTCGCCGAAGGGGAGCATTTTCCGCTCCGTCTCCGACCCGGTGTTGTCGGGATAGTACCAGGAGAAGGTGACGGCGGTCTCTGTGAGAGACAGGAAGAGCTTCCCCCGCACGTCCAGGAATTGGTCTGTCCAGGTCCGGTCGGCTTCGCTGGGCTGGGTTTCCAGGGCCAGCACCAGGGCGGGACCGTTGTAGTCCTGGAACCAGGTGAGGGAGTAATCCCCCAGAGCTGCCCGCACCCCCAGGGCGTCCAGCAGGGCAGCAGAGGCGGCCAGGTCGGAGCCGTCCCCGGTGCCCAGGGCATAGATGCTGCCGGCGGTCTCCATGGCCGGGTCCAGAAGGCTGTCCAGGCTGTAGCAGAAGGCCGCCCAGTCCTGGAGCAGTTCAGAGTCGGAGAGGTTCATCTCCAGGGTCCGGGCCTTGCAGCCCCCCGCCGTGACCTTCACAAGCCTGGGGGACTGGGGCCCTTCCAGAATCAGCCGGTACTGGAGGGAGGAATTTAAGGGGGAGAGAACCACCGTTCCCTCGGGCAGGCCGGGGTCCTCGCAGGAGGCGTAGCGGCTGTGGGGGGTGCGGCCCAGCAGGTCCACCGCCTCCTGCCGCAGGTCGTCGGGCAGGTCGGTTTGCCGGCCCTGGGAAACCACGGCTCCCTGGCTGATGGAATTCCAGTCCAGCCAGCTGCCCTGGGCCCTCGGGTCAGAGATCAGGCACAGGGCGGCCGCCAGGCATCCCACCGCCGCAAGGATGAGCACCCAGGTCAGCGGGCGCTGGTAGCGGAGGACAGACTGGATGCGCTC